>JAHILY010000015.1 GCA_018896815.1 Candidatus Omnitrophota bacterium
CCTCGCGTAGATTTTCACGAGCCTGCTCAATAGTATCTCCCTGACTCGCAATATCTATCTCCGGACACAAAGCAACGTATCCATCACCTTCCCGTTCAATGATTGCTGTTAAGGAATATTTCATAAATACCTCCTCACTAATTTTCGCTATGCTATCTCACTTTATTGGTAATCTTTAAAAGCATCGTGTTTGTAGTTTATCATAAAAATGTGCAACAATCAATCTCGAAATTAAAACCGAATTGCTGTAGACTATTGACCTGAGATTATTGCTTTTCTCTTCTCTATGTTTTCCTCTAATAGCAGCTCTGCGAACTTCTCCAGGTCGAATTTATAGGTCTTGTATTTGCCGCCGCGCTGGAGGCTCTCTATCTGGACCCAGAGCCGGTATTTTTTGCCTTCTCTTACTCTATCCTCAGGGATCACGAACTGGACCAGCTCTCTCGTTAGTGTCCCCCTGGCAAATTTGGCCTTCTCTTTATCCCTAAAGTTTATAAGCCCGCGGGACTTGTCTTTTGTTGGATAGGGCTCTTCATCCTCATCTGCGGTTGATGCCAGGAGCACTTCTTTTGATTCAAAACTCAGCCTGCCTAAACCTGACCCTACTACAATAGCATTGTAGATCTTTGGCTTTGTGCCATGCATGCGGGCAGTTATCCTTGCCTCCAGGATATTGTCAATCAGATAGGCCTCTACAGCAACTGCATTCTCGCTGAACTCCTGCGCCTCTCTGAGTATAAGAAGACTGTTTTCATCTTCCCGCGCATATAATTTACCTGTGACACAAAAAACAGCTATACATAATAATAGAAGCTTACGCATGCTTCACCTCCCTATTAAATTCAGAAACCTAAGTCCAAAAAATAAATACGAAAAAAATACAAAGACATATACGATCAATATCTGAGACGTAAGGTAATGGGCGCGTTCTCTTTCAGGGTTATTACCATAATTCATGCGGTAATATATGTAAAAAAGCAAAAATACCAGGAAAGGTATGGCCAGGATTAAAAAATAACGCAACCCGGATACAGTGTAAGATATAAAACCCATGTGCCTATTTTTTCTCTCTTTTTGAGTATTTCAGGACCACGAGCCAGAACGCAATTGCCCACTATTGCGCATCAATAAAGCAGCTTTTTTAGAAGCTTTACCCCGACCTCATACCCTGCATCTTCGGCATCGTCACCTGTGACATATTCCTCAGCCCACACAACTTTTGCCTTTGAGCGAATCAATTTTTCGCTAAAGGGGTCTTCTATATTAAGATCTAATAGGGCGCCTTTGGGTATCTTGGAATGCACAGGAAACCTGAGCCCATTTTTACATATATTCTTTGTCAGGGCCTCTCCTTTAGAATTGGTGAGAGGGTCGTAATAATTCAGCTTCAATGACAGATCATACCTTTTGATTTCCCTGTGGTCATTAGAGAATATGCTCATAAAATATATTTGTCTTTCTCTTCTTTTAAATAGCCGATCAATCTGCCGACATAAAGCAGCTGCCTGTCCAAAAACTGTATCCCTGCCTCAAATCTCTCTTCGCTTTCTTTGTCCATGGGCTCGCCCCATGCCCATGCCACTTTGCCCCTGCACCTTGTTTTGAAATCTGAGCTATATTTGAAGATCTCCATGTCGAGTATTGTGCCTGGACTCATGCTTCTTAATAGAGATATCCTGACCCCTCCCCCGCTTATATTCTTTGTGGTTGTGCAGAATTCCCTGTTACTGCCCTGTGGGCTATATCGCACAGCCAGCTCTCCGTCTATGCGTTCAAACAGCCTGTTTTCAGTTCCTATGAACATTATGGCCTCCCTTTTGCGCCAGCGCGTTCTACGATACCAGGTATCTGCTGTTCCAGCATCTTTATTCTCTGTGATGCATAAGGATGACTTCTCAAGAATACAAAACCCAGTTCCTTACCGTCTTTTTTTTGTAATTTTTTCAAAAATGTTATCATTGCATACGGGTCATAGCCTGCCTTATAGGCGTATTTTGCGCCCAGTCTGTCGCCCAGCATCTCGTCTTTCCTTGAATAGCCGAGCATGACAAGGTTAAACGTCACTGATGCGGCTTTCCGCAGCTCGCTTACTCCACTCCTGCTCGCAGCAATGTTCATTAATATATCATATCCCAGCTGTGCCTGTAGTTTCTTTGCAATATGCCTGGCTGCAACATGTCCTACTTCATGCCCTACTACGCAGGCCAGCTCATCATCTGTAGCTTCTTCGATCAGGCCTGAATGCACATATATGTAGCCCCCTGGCGTTGTAAAGGCATTCAGGCTTTTATCTTCTAAGACCTCAAACTTATATTTTAAATCCTTTCTGTCTGATACAGCTGCGATTGTTTCGCCTATCTTCTTTAAGCGGTCCTTCTGTTCTATGTTTTTACTGATATTAAACTCCCTGGCGATCTGTGAGGCAACTGAATTGCCTATGGATACTTCCATGGGGGTTGTCACAAAGATAAACTCTTTTTGCTCAGTAGCAGGGTTATAGGTAGTGGCACAACCGGAGAGGGTGAGAGATAAGGTGATGATTAGGATAAGAAAGGATTTTGTCATATTTTTACCAATTACACCGCGTAGGTGCGCACCGCGCACCTACGCGGTGTATGCTACGGCAGCAGTTTCTGCACGGCGGCGCTTACGGTCTTGCCGTCTGCCTGGCCCTTTACTTCCTGCATGGCCTGTTTCATTACTTTGCCAAAATCAGCCTTGGAGCTGGCGCCTGTCTCAGAAATCACTTTTTTCACTATCTCTTCTATTTTTTCCTGGCCAAGCTGCTCTGGCAGATAAGACTTTAATATATCGAGCTCCTTAGTCTCTTTTTCTACCAGTTCCTGCCTCTCGGCCTTCTTAAAACTCTCTATGGAATCCAGGTGTTGTTTTACCTGCTTTGATATAATCTTTAAGACATCTCCGTCCTCTAAGCCCTTTACCTGCTTTTCAATGACAAGATTTTGCATAGCGGCGATTATCATTCGAAGCGTGGAGGTCTTTATCTGATCTTTGGTTTTAATGGATTCCTTAAGGTCCCCTGCTATTTTCTTTTCAAGCTTACCCATCTTATGAACTCTCCTTTTTTTTGCCTATCTTTCCATATAGCAAATCGCACAGGAATTTTAGGAATGTATTTTTATTGTCCTCTTCTATCTTTGCAAATTCAATGCCTATGCCATGTGCCCTGGCCTTGCTGTAAGGAGACTCTCTTGACCAGAGCACGATGCCATTCAGGTGCACCGGGTTTAGCGCCTCAGGGATAGAGATCTTCATGGCTATTTTCCTGCCTGGCTCAAGTTTTTCCTCTGTCAAGAGCTGCAGCCCGCCGGCGCTTACATCTTTTGTAATGCCTGTCTTTTCTGCCCTTGGCTCCTTCTGGACTATGTAATTTACCTTGAGGGCAATATCAAACCTTATGAACCTTCTTTTTTCTCTCATTTATCAACTCAGCTTTTTTATCTGGAGCCTGGGCGGTTTTACGGCCTTGTAATCCACGCCTGCCTCGTTAAAAAGCTCTTTAAAGGTCTTGTCTGCATAGCTGGCCGCCGCTACGAACTTCTTTAGCTTTGCATTTACAAGCATCTTTGCGCATAATATGCAGGGTGAATGCGTGCAATAGATAGTGCTTCCTGAAATATCAATGCCATGCAGCCCTGCCTGTATTATTGCGTTCTGCTCAGCATGTATTGCCCTGCATATTTCATGTTTCTCGCCTGAAGGTATGTTTTTTTGATTCCTGAGGCAGCCAAGTTTCAGGCAATCCTTTACCCCGCTTGCCGCGCCATTGTACCCTGTGGTAAGAATATGCCTGTCTCTTACTATCACAGCGCCGACATGATGTCTCAGGCATGTTGAGCGTTCTGCTACCAGGTAAGCCATCTTCAAGAAATATTCGTCCCAGTCAGGTCTTTTCTGTGATTGCTTCATCTATCTTTCTATAAAACTCATCCATGGCCGAGTCATTTACTATAACTACATCGGCCATCTCAATGCATTTTTTGAGTTGTTGGTTTTCAGGATTGTTTAAGTTCTCCCTTTTTTCTTTTTCAATAAAATCCTGGAGCGTTTCTGCGTCCCCGGGCCTTCTTCTCTTTAAACTCCTTTTAAACCGCACCTCTACAGGCGCATCTATCCCCAGCAGAACAAAACCTTTTTTTTCCTGTAAGGCCTCTGCCTCAGCCGGGTTTCTTATAGAGTCGACAATATAATTACCAGGCTCAGTCAATCTTTCCCCGATTATAGAGGCCAGATAAGAAGGGCTATTTTTTCGCCTTAATTCATTGCCGAGCCTTATGAGATTTTCGCGTAAAGGCTCGATCCCTGATTTCTCTGCCTCTTCTCTTAATGCATCAGATAGAGAATGGTATTTAAAGCCCTTTGTCATTAGATAGCTGGCTGCCTCGCCTTTTCCTGAGGCATTTGGTCCTGTGAGGCCAATAATCATGCGATTTATTTAACCCCTGCCCCAGGAGAGATATCTTTGTCCGGGCAAATCACAACGAGAGAATCCTCATCATGGGCTGCAAGCACCATACCCTGGCTCTCCACGCCCCTGATCGTCGCAGGCTCAAGATTATCGACTACGACCACGAGCTTGTCCTTTAGCTCCTCAGGGCTATAGGCCTTTTTTATGCCTGCCACCACTTCCCTTTCTTCGCCGCCAATGTCTATCTTCAGCACATAGAGCCTGTCAGCGTTCGGGTGATCTTTTACCTCTTTTATCCTCGCTATCCTCATGCTCAGCTTTTTGAAATCCTCAAAAGATACCATGTCACACCCTCAATCTTTGTAGTTCAGAATACATCAGGCCACAGATGTATTCTAGAAACATGTTTTTTAACTCAGGATCTATCTCTTCGAATTTAATCCCGACGTCTATTTTACCAGCTTTTTTATCAGCTGTCCATGTAACCTTGCCTATGCAGGCCAGAGGCTTTTTATAGACAGGGATATTGATGTTTAATTCCAGCCAGTCTCCCTTTTTAATAGAACCATCTACACTGGCGCTTACACCAGTAGGACTTATATTTTTAGTAACAGCCTTTTTCTTGACCTGCCACCTGTCCCTTAGCTTGTAGCTAAAGTCCAGACTTACCTTGAGCCTTATATATTTTCTTCTTTCTGCTATCATTTTACACCTCTTTTCTTGCCTGCCTTAAGGCCTCTTTAGTGTGTTCAGGTGCGTCAATAAAACCGCTTCTGACGACGGGCTTATCTTTAGGAATCTTATACCTACACTAAAAAGACGCCTGCCCCTCTCATCCTGTTCCTGCATGTCCTTTGTCCATGCAACCTGGCCTACAAGCTTGACAGGCCTTGAAAAATCAGGCATCTCCAGTTCCAGCTCAAGAAATGTCTTTTCTTTTAATTTTTCATAGGTTATAAGGCAAAGGCCTTTTCTGGATACATTGACAGATTTTGATGGCTGCGCCTCATAAGGTTTTTGTTTTAGGTTGTATCTTATCTTCAGCTCTTGTTTAAACCTCACAAACCTTCTTCGCTCCCTGAGGATCCAGTATTTACTGGCCAGGCCATGAGTAATATTCTTTCTCAATCTGAGCTCTTCGTTCCAAAGCAAAAATAATATTATTAGTAATAGGATAAGGGCGAGCATATATGCTGAAAGCATATCTTAGATCTCCACTAGTTCGTATTGACTGGAGCCCAGTTTTATTTTTTCGGCGTGACGTATCTGAACCTCGGGATCAATATCAGGAAACAGCTTCTTGACATTGTCTATCCCTAATATATCCATAGAGGCCTTGTCCACGCTGACAGGATCTGTGCCTCCTATGAGCCCTACATCAGGCAGAACAGCCTCTTCATCCTTGGCCATGCAGTCACAGTTCTTTGTTATGCTGCACAGGAAGTTTATGCAGGCTATCCTGGAGCCCAGGACCTCTTTTACGCCTAATGCATATTCTACCATCTTTTCCTGCATTTTTACAATATTTTCGTCATATTTTATGTCTATGGCGCCTGAGCGGCACACGACGGTACATTCTCCGCAGCCAATGCATCTTTCCTTTACCAGGATGGCCTTTTTTCTCTTGAGGCCTATGGCATTCGCAGGGCATATCTTCATGCAGAGCCCGCAGCCAACACATTTCTCTACAGTTATCTCGGGCAGTGTCTTTGTGTGCTGCTGGAGTTTTCCTGAGCGCGAGGCGCAGCCCATTCCTAAGTTTTTGAGGGATGCTGCAAATCCAGTCTGCATGTGTCCAGTCACGTGCGCCAGAGACAGTAAGCAGTCGCTTTCGCAGATCCCTTTTGCCAGTTTTACATTTTCAAAATGCTCTCCGCGGATCGATATGTTCTGGCCTTCCCGGCCATGCAGCCCATCCCCTATTATTATAGGTATCCCGAGACTTTTTATATCAAAGCCGTGCTGATTCGCGACATGCAGATGCCCCACTGCATTGGAGCGCCTTTCCCTGTAAAGTGTGTTTGTCTCGACTATAAATACATTTTCTGTTTTTTGCTTGAAGTGCGCTATGAGAGTTGACAACCACCCAGGCTTAATAAATCCCCTTGAACCCTCTTCACCAAACGAAAGTTTTATGCCCAGAAAATCGTCTTTCTTTACAAAACCATCTGGTTCGATCTGCTGCCAGAGACAAAAAAGGGCTTCCTTTATCGCCTCTTCAGAAGCCCAGTCATCGATCCTTTTAAGATAGACCTTCGCGCTATTGGGATTTTTCTGCAAACTCTAGCCTCCTTGATTATGGAAGGTTTTTCTCTCTTTCACATATCCCTCTCTGATTTTATTCAATATATCCCTGTACTCTTTTGTCCTGTAGTCAGGATATGTCCAGTCAAAGGCCTGAAACCCGTCTTTTTTCCAGTAGAGGGCCACCTCTGCGTACATGCCCTTGCCCAGATATATCCTGTGAAAATAATCTTTTGTAGTGGCCAGTATGAATTTTGAATCATTTATATATCCTGGATCAATATTTATCAGCCTCTTTTGTTTTTGTGAGGTCTTTTTTTCAATAAGATTTGTCTTTAGCTTTATCCCTGGAAGGCCTTGCGGCGGGATCAGTTTTTCAAAGGATATGAATCTCCTCTTTAATGGATGGCCCATCTCCTCTTTATAATAATCTGTATAATTAAAAAGAAGGCATGGGCTTCTATAGTCTATTTGTCCGAACTCTTTAACAAAAAACTCTTCGGCGCAATCGAAGAGTTTTTTATCCTTTGCCAGTATCCCAAAGACTAGTTTTACGCGCGCAGGCCTTTTTTGTGCTCCCATATATTCAGATCTTGCAGCTGGCCTTTCTTAAAAATTATTTCCTTTTTTTGACGTCTTCATATATCGGCCTCTTCTTCTACCTCTATGCCCTCCTCGCGGACATCAGCATGATTGACATAGGCCTCCATGAGCTTCTGGTCTTTCTTGGGCACTGCTGTAAAAAAGATAGCAACATTATAGTGGGCCTTGTCAGTATTTTTTAATATAATCGGCTCTGTCCTTACGACCACGCCCTTGCACTTTATTTTTTTTGTCTGATTTTCATTTCCTTTGACGGGAACAAGCAGCACTACCTCTATCTTGGACATCAGCGGCAATAGCCTCGTGACACGACAATACGCGCCTGAGGTGCTTATATCCGCAGTGTCTGTTATTATGTCAAAGTTTTTATCGGCAATCTTGAGGGGTATGCGCCTCTTTGCCCGTATATGTTTACGACGTTCCTCTATCATAGGTTCAGGCCTTCTTTTTTTCTGCCTCTGCCTGTAGAGCGAGTCTCCAGCACCTTTTACTGCAGTAATAGCCATTACTTCTGTAATACCATGTCTTTCTCTGGAGCCTCTTGTTGCATTTCATGCAGTTGGCCGGCTTTTCCACCACAACAGGCTTCTTTTTCTCTTTTTTCTTAGGCGCCTCTTTCTTTGGTTCTTCTTTTTTTATCTCTTCCTTTTTCGGCTCCTCTTTTTTTATCCCTTCCTTTTTTATTTCCTCAGTCATTTTTTTATCCTCCGCAAAGAGCAGTTGTCGCACAAAGGTTTAGATGCCTTACAAAGATTCTTGCCTAATTCCACTATCAATGCGTGAAATTCGTTGAATATCTTTGCATCCCTTGGCAAATTTTTCAAGAAAAAATTCTGTATACTTGTATAATCAGCGTCATGGGCTATAAACTTGTGCCGCGAGAAGATCCTCTTGGTGTAGGCATCCACGACAAATACCGGCTTTCCCCCCGCGTACAATAAGATGCTGTCCGCAGTCTCAGGGCCTATGCCTTTAACGCCCAGGAGTTTTTTTCTCAGGACATCAGTCCTGGTCCTGAACATCCTGGTTAAGCTGCCATTGTATTTCTTCCTGAGAAAATCCAGGAAATTTTTTACCCGCCTTGCCTTAATATTGTAATACCCGGCCGGCTTTATTAATCCCGCGAGCCTTTTTTCAGGCAGCCTGGAAAGTTTATCTATTTTTAAAAGATCGCCGTTCTTTAAATTCTTTATTGCCTTTTCAACATTGGTCCAGGCCGTGTTTTGTGTTAATATAGCGCCTACTATTATCTCCAGCCTTGTATCTCCTGGCCACCAGTTTCTTGGACCAAATTGCTTGTATAATAAATTATATATCCGGCTTAGGTCTCTTTTCAATACTCTGAGCGCTTTTTGATTATGTAAGCTATGTTGGCAAGCTCCTTATAATATTTGGAGCCAGGCGGCACGGCGCGCTTGATATACTTGTCTTTCTGGGTATGCTCTCTATATGGCGCTACCTTTAGCTTTGTAGAGTCCGAATCTGGCTTTATTTCAAAAGAGGCCATTACCTTGTGATCAATAGCAGCTATTGAATCTGCCCACAGTTCCTTTAATAGAGATAGTTCGATTGGCTTTGTTGCCACAAGCGTGCCTGTGATCCTGCTGGAAGAGGTGACTGAATAACCATTTTCCCTCAGGACGAGGCCTGCATAGGAAAACACGATTTCAGGCTTGCTGTCAATATTGATTTCAAAGACAATGCCCTCAGGGGTGACAGGGGGCGCATATCCAATGTCAGTGATTTCCATATGTCCTGGAGATATCGCTGAAGACTCCTGAGGCAATTCATCGCGGCCAGGGCCTAATAAAGGTGTCCATTTTGACGTTGGCCTTGCAGCCACTTTCTCGGTGTCCGTCCTTTTGACTATTATTGTGTTGTCGCCTTCTCTTATTTCCCTGCCCTCTTCTATCTTAAGGATCGCTGCTGCTGATACAGCCGGCCTTACTTCGATAATATAGGCTTCGGCAATCTTTTCACCGGAAGAGTGCACTATGAGTCCATCGCCCAGCTCTATGCCCTTGTCCCCGCCCGAATCTATTACGAAAAATTCAAGGTCAGGGTTTATATCCATGACCTTGGCGCTGATCTCTACTTCCTCAGAGAACGCAGCTGAGACGCAGAAAAAACTTATGATAAATAAAACAAGAGAAATTTTCTTCACTCACTAATTTTAATATACTTTGATTAAAAAGACAAGAGAAATTTATAGAAATTTATAAAAATTTATAGACAAAAGGCAGGAGGGTTATCGGATGGTATATTTGCAGCCTTTATCAAAGGACTCTTTAAAATCAAATCTATTATTAAAGTCTCTCTTTGAGTCTTTTTCGTTCTTCCCTAATATACCTGCATTGATCATATTAAAGACTATTTCGCCAAAGTCATTGGTGGATTCAATGCCCCAGTGTTTAAACACAACCCTGGCCATTGGACCAAATTGCTCAAGGGCATATTTCCTTAAGCCATCCAAAAGCTCTATGCCGCTTACATGGCCCTTTCTGCCCAGCCTTTTAGTGGTATAGGTAAGGCTAGACATGACAAAAGAGTAAGACTCTGGATCATACCTTTTGTCTTTATCCAGTACCTTTATAAGCGCGAAGATATTGTTTATATTTTGTCCGTGTTTGCGTTCAGCCATAGTGTTACAAAGTATACATGGTAATATCTAGTTTGTCAAGATGGGCGGAGAAGCGGATTATACTGCCAGGGGAGGGCCCAGGAATCGAGCCCCGATAGAGTATCTTTCAGAGTGGGCCTGGTTTGTGATCCATACAACCTTGCCTACTGCCTTTACAAACTCATGGTTCTTTGGGTGCTGGAGCTCAAACACAAGCTGGGTTGATACAGGGAAGAATTCATCAGCAATAAAGCTAATGCCGCTTTTGCTTATGTTTCGACCCAGGGAATTGCCAAATCTCTGAGAGCCCTTGTGCTGATATCGCATGGCGCCAGGTAATAGTACCCTTTTGTCATTTCTTCGCTCATTAACCATAGCTTATAATAACACGTAACTTATTATTTGTCAAACAGTTGAGCAGTCGTGAAGTTTTTCTATAATGTCGACTGCTCATCCTGAGGAGTCCCGCCAAAGGCGGACGACGAAGGATCTCTGTGATCCAGGATTTTATCCACTATAAAATTTATCCTGTCGGAGTCTTTTCTTTTTATATTCGTAAATTCTATGCCAGTGTCATATAGCTTGCCGTTTTCCTGTCTCCGCTCCACGATCCAGACAATGGTTGCGTCGCAGTTCACAACAGGCTGGGCGTCTAATAGGTCCAGCTGCACTTCAACTGGCGCAAAGATGCCCAGGTCTTTTGGCAGGACAACGCATATCCCTCCTATCCCTATATTTTCGGTCTTGGTAGAGACCCTGTCAGACTGGTTCTTTCTTTTGACTGTGATGTTACACGGATAATTTGCCCTTGGAAACTTACGCCTGCTCATACCATTCCACATGTGTGTACCTCCCCTGTTAACTCACCCATTACAAAAACATCACTATTCCCTTGTTTTTCAACCACTTACAACGCAAGTTTCCTTACTTCGTATTCAAAATATTTCTTTACATTCTCCCAATCTACTTTTTTTAACATCTTTGGCATTATGGTTGCTTCGGCATCCACAAAATAAACTAAACTCTTTTGAATATGTACAATGTTAGAAGCTAAAGTTCCATATTTACGGTCATAAACTGATAATGTTTCTTTTAAAGATATCCCTCCTTGACATATAAAATAAAGATCTATAAAA
>JAHILY010000016.1 GCA_018896815.1 Candidatus Omnitrophota bacterium
GTGATTAAAGCGATTACACACCCCCCGGCTAAAGCCGTACCCCTCTTGATAGAGGGGAATCTTTGGAAATCCCCCTTAGAAAAGGGGGAACAAAAAGGGGGATGTTATAACAGTGATAATTGAAGCTATGGAATGTATGAGAGATGGATTAGAGAGTGTGCCGGAAGATCTGTGTGGAAAAGAGAGTATTCCTATGATTAAAGCGATTACACACCCCCCGGCTAAAGCCGTACCCCTCTTATTAGAGGGGAATATAGGAAAATCCCCCTTAAAAAAGGGGGAATAAAAGGGGGATGTTCTGTTAAATATTAATGATTTATCTATGTGAGAAATTAGTAAAATAAAAAAAAGGAGAAAATTATGCCGGTTGACACATTTGAAGAGATTCAGCCTATTATGCTTGCTAAGGAGCAGCCCAGTTTTGTTCGTACTCCAACGATAGAAAATACGATTAAAAGGGCTCTGCTTTATCTTCAGGCTGGCTATCCGGTCAATTTTTCAGGTCCTGCCGGGACAGGGAAAACTACGTTAGCAATGTACACAGCCGCACAGCTGGGACAGCCGAGTTTATTGATTCATGGTGAAGATGAATTTGGTTCGGCTGATCTTGTAGGCGGAGAATTTGGCTATCGAAAGAAGAAAATGGTGGATAATTTTATCCATTCCGTACTGAAAACCGAAGAGGATGTCGTAAGCAGGTGGGTTGACAATCGCCTGACTGTTGCCTGCAAGCACGGATTTACTCTTATCTATGATGAATTTACTCGTTCACGTCCACAGGCAAACAATGTTTTGCTTTCCGTTCTTGAAGAGCGGGTTTTGGACCTTCCTGCCGCCCGGGGAGTAGATGGATATTTGAAAGTTCATCCTAACTTTGCGGCTATTTTTACAAGCAATCCCGTGGAATTCTCCGGTGTTTATCGTGCTCAGGATGCTCTGTTAGATAGGATGGTAACTTTGAAACTTGACCATTATGACCGCGATACTGAAATAGCTATAACTATGGCTAAATCTAACGTATCTATGAGTGAAGCGGAGAAAATTGTAGATTTGGTTCGTGGTCTGCGTGATGAGAAGAAAGATGGATTTACGCCCACAGTTAGAGCTGCAATAATACTGGGAAAGATTGTTAAACTCTCCGGCGCAAAGGTCTCATCAGCAGATAAGGGATTTGTTGAATATTCTCTGGATATATTGGACTCGGAGATTAACACTTCCCATGAAAAGACGAATGGAGAAATTAAAAAGCGCATTCTTAATGTGATAAAGAATATCTGTTAAGGAAAAAGAATTAAAATAACTAATGCAGGTCTCCATTTCAAAAACGGCAATTACTTCCATGATTTAGGGAGGCTGGATAAAGCGATTCTGGAATATTTGGAAGCCCTGGATATGGATCCCAATCTGGCAGAAGCTCACAATAATCTCGGTATTGTCTATAGGAAAAAAAGGCAATATATGGAAGCTATTATTGAGTATAAAAAAGCCCTTAAAATTGATCCTATGTTAGATAATACATACGATAATTTGGGTGTGGTGTATCTGGAGAAAAGGATTCTTGATAAAGCGATGATAGCCTTCACAGATGCAATAAGAATAAACCCAAACAATCCACTGGCTCACAGTAACCTTGGGACCGTATATGACAGAAAAGGGGATTATGAAAAAGCAATTGAAGAGTACCAACAAGCCCTTAAAATTGACCCTGAGATGAAAGAAGCCCATTACAATCTCGGTATTGTTTATGGTATAATCGGAAAACTTGACGAGTCCATAATAGAATTTAAAAAAGCCCTCCAGCTGGAATCCAGTGATGCAGAGAGTCATTTTAATCTGGCTCTGTCTTATAAGAAAAAAGGGATGCTGAGGAAATCTATTGCAGAGTATGAGACTGCAATAAAGATCGATTCAAATTTCTCAGAAGCTCATTACAATTTGAGTATATTGTATGGTATGATTGGTAAACAAAAGGAATCGATTATGGAGACGAAGAAATTCCTTGATTTAAGAGAGAATATGAACAATATCTCAAATTAGAGAGGTA
>JAHILY010000017.1 GCA_018896815.1 Candidatus Omnitrophota bacterium
CTCTTTTATAACGAAATCCACCTCGCGATGATGAATATCCTTCCAGTAAAAAAGCTCCATCTGAGGTTCAAGTATTTGTTTTTGCTTTAACGCTAAGAAAACAATATTTTCCGCGAGCCTGCCACTGTTCTCGGAAAATCTAAAACCCAGAACGTTGCATAGCCCCGTATCTATCGCATATACTTTGCGAGGACTTTTTTCCTGCTCTTTTACTTTGTATGAAAAACGCTTCAGTAAAAATATTAGATAAACGTCTTCAAAATACCCTGAAAAACGTTCAACCGTATGAGGCTGAAGCTGAATAGATTTACCGGCAGATGAAAAGGTCATAAGATTCGCGGCATTACTAAAATAATATTTGATGAGCGACTTCATCTCGGGTGTTTTTCTGACACGAAATCTTCTAAGAAGATCTTTAGTCAAAAGGTCATCAAAATAGTTCAGTAGTACTTCTGTTTTTTTCACTGACAGCGCAACTTCAGGGAACGAACCTCCCTCCATATATTTGTGAAGAAGCCCGTCTATTTCAGCTTTATTACCCGCAAGGTCAAAATCATTCTGTATTTTCAAATTATTGAACATTAAATATTCAACAAAAGAGAGCGGAAAAACTGTAAGATCAAGATGCCTGCCGGTCAGTAATGTCCCTAATTCCCGACTGAGTAAATGCGCATTGGAACCGGATACGATTATTTTAGCCTTTTGAAGCTCATGCATCATGCGTACCCATTTTTCCCACTCTTTAACTTCCTGCACCTCATCTAAGAAAATATACGGAGTTTCTTTGGGAGATAAAAATCCCTTATAAACATCAAATATTTGAGTGAGAAGTTTCGTGTCGAGAGCCGTAAACCGAGGATCTTCAAAATTGACAAAAAGGATGCTCTCTTTTTTCACCCCTTTTTCTGAAAGACGTCTTCCCATCTGGCGCATTATGTATGATTTTCCGGCTCGCCTTGCCCCGGTGATTGTTATCACTTGATTAGAGCCCTGTATCAACCCCTCTAATCTGTCAAGATATGAGTTTCTGAGGATACCTATATCCTGCTGGCCTTCCCAATCATTCCAGTCCTTCAGTATGGCTAATATTTCATTTTTATCCATTATTTACTCCTCTATTGCATAGAATTTATAAATCTTGTGCATTACGATATGAAATATACACTAAAAATGCTATTTTGTCAACCATTTTCTTTAAGTAGCATAGGCCTAAATGTCCACTGGATAGTGGAAATTTCGAGGCAGTGGCCATTGGCCAGCCGAAAGTCCGGATAAAAACCTTCATAGCAAAGTATTATATCAGGGTATTTGGAGTTTGTGGAATGATTTGTTATCGGAAGTAATGTCAAGATAATTGAGCTCGTTAAATTAAATAATTAAAACTATAATACAAGCCGACTAAAATAAAGACTACGGCTGTAATTTTTCTTGCATAAATTTCAATCCTCGTTATTTTTCCAACCCAACGCATCGTTGACTCCACGCCTAAGGCAATTAATACCGAAAAAATAAAAACAGGCAGTCCTGTACCTATTCCATAGATAAAAGGCAGGCCGGCCCCAAATTTGTGGCTAAGCGATAGCGGTATCAGGCTGCCAAAGAATAAGGCGGCTGAGCTCGGGCAAAAAGAAAGCGCAAAAATAAAACCTAACGCGAATGCACCCTTTGCGCCAGACCGCACTAAGGTATCCTGCCTTTCTTTGGAAAGACTGACTCCTGAAATATTAATTTTTAGCACGTTCAACAGGAGCAAGCCCGCAATAATCAATACAGGCCCTAATGCCTTATTCATATATTTCTGCAGGAAATTCGCTGTTGCAGGTACGCTTAAAATAGAAAAAATGATAATAAAGCCGATAGCCGCATACGCGGCCATCCTGCCGGCCGTATAAGCCAGGCCAGACCAAAATACAACCTTAACATGTTCTATTCTTTTAGATAAAAACGAGATTGCCGCGATATTAGTAGCCAACGGGCATGGATTTATGGAGGTTAGTATACCGAGCCACAATGCGGATATAATTGCCATCCATAATGTATCCATTATAATTCCTTCAGGTAACTGCTTACCTCATCTTTAATATATTGATAAAACTTATCCTTGCTCCTTAACAATTGCCAGACTTTCTCAAGATTTTTAAATTTTACCTCTTTGCCATCTTTCATAAATGACAGCACAACAGACTTGGTGTAAAGCTGGTAATCCTGCACAAAGTGTTCATTTCCTTTATCTTCAATATTGATGACCTCATAAACAAGATCACCGGATTTTAGTTCTTTTGCAAAAAATTCTTTTAACGCGCCTGTTGTATATTGCTCAATTTTATGGCACGAAGGACACCGGAAAGTTGCGTGAAAGTAGTACGCAACGACCTGCGATGAGTTTTGAGCAAAAGAAATTGAAGAAAAAAAGCATAGTAGAACAATAATAATAAGCCCTGCAAAAATTTTTCTCATAAATCATCCCTCCGCTATGAATTTGCTGACTTCTTCAGGAGATAAAACTTTACCCGCTGACTTAACTTCGCCATCGACAACCAACGCTGGCGTAGTCATGACAGCATATTCAGTAATCTTAGCCAGGTCTTCGACTTTAACTACTTCCGCTTGTTTATTCGCATTCTTTAAAGCAGACAGTGTGTTTTTATAAAGCATTTTACACTTTGGGCATCCCATGCCGAGTATTTCAATTTTCATAACAAGTCCTCCTATTTGACAATGACTCCGAACATAATACCGCTTAATGTCGCCATAACAACTACAAGGCTGACATAAACAACCGTTTTCTTTGTTCCGATAACGCCACGGATAACCAACATATTAGGCAAACTAAGCGCAGGGCCTGCCAATAAAAGCGCAAGAGCAGGCCCCTTGCCCATGCCAGCTCCGATAAGTCCTTGTAGAATAGGGACCTCGGTCAAGGTTGCAAAATACATAAATGCCCCAACGATTGAGGCAAGAAAATTAGCTAAAAATGAATTTCCTCCTACAGCTTTTGTAATAATCCATGAAGGAATCAAGCCTTCGTGACCGGGACGACCTAAAAGAAACCCCGCTACAATTACTCCGGCAAGAAGTAGAGGCATTATTTGCTTTGCGAATGTCCATGAGGCAGATGTCCAGTTTTTTATCTCATCTTTCTTAAACCATCTGGTAAGCGTAATACTTATTAAAACCAGGAATCCCGCTGAGAGATACCATTTTATCAAATAAAAAAATGCCCATAGGCCTGTATTTGCTTCGGGTTTTGCCCAGTTAGCAAATACCAAAAATCCAACCATAGAGGTAAAATACAACCCATTTTGAAAAAGTGTTCGCCCTTTGGATTCTTCTTCCATTACAAGATCACCAGTAGCGGTTCTTGCTCTTTCTTCTTTAAGGAATATGAAGTGCATTAAAAGCCCTACTATTACGCTAAAGAGTATAGCTCCAATGGCTCTTGCAAGGCCTAGCTGCCATCCCAAAATACGCGCGGTCATAATAATGGCAAGGACATTTATTGCCGGCCCTGAATAGAGAAACGCTGTGGCAGGACCCAACCCAGCGCCTCTTTTGTATATACCCGAAAACAAAGGGAGCACTGTGCAGGAACATACTGCTAATATCGTACCTGAAATAGAAGCAACGCCATAGGCAAGAATTTTATTTGCCTTTGCCCCGAAATACTTAATTACAGATGCCTGACTCACAAATATAGAAATTGCACCAGCTATAAAAAACGCGGGAACCAAACATAATAATACGTGCTCGCGGGCATACCATCGCACCAACGCCAGTGCTTCAAAAAGTGGGTTTCTGAAAGGTAAAAGCTCAACTGGTAAATAAAAACATGCCAAAAATACCGCCGCTATTAACAGAAACTTCTTTTTCTCTTTCATCTGTTGCCTTTCTGTATGATTTTACAACAGCCACCCTCGATCTTTATCGCCTTAATATTCACAAGAGCATCAGCTATTTTTTTATGTGCTGATTCTAATATCCGTGATATTGTCGAACGATGGACTTTCATCTTTCTTGAAACTTGATCTTGAGTTAATCCTTCTAAATGGGAAAGCCTTATGGCTTCAAACTCATCAATAGTCATATACACACCATCTAATTGTTTTAAAGGCTTGCACTGAGGCCGGAAACACCGCTCTCCCGGTTCACACTTAATCCATCTTGTTTTTTTGGGCCTCATTTATAACCTCCTGTTATGCACATATGTGCATTATATAAATACAGCGCATTTCTGTCAAGGAAAATCTGCCCTGCGGGCAGAGGCTTAAAAACAACAAGCCTGCCTGCCGCAGGCAGGGATAACTACTTTATCTCAATCGCCTCACCACACTGAGGACAGTGCAAATAGCTTTGGCCATCAAGATGGTATTC
>JAHILY010000018.1 GCA_018896815.1 Candidatus Omnitrophota bacterium
GGAATCTGCATTGGTAATTTTCACCGAAACTTGAAAGATATGCCTTTAGTAGATTTGTGCCGTCGAAGGCGCGCGGATATCCGTATTTGATGATATTTCTTCCGTAAACAGCGCTTTCTGCTTCATCCTGCCAGAGATAATTATTGGATAGGTTTTTAAAGATCAGAAAAAGGCTTAATGCTAATAATAATCCTAAAAGGATATATGTGATGCGTCTATTTTTCATATACCCCTTTGATATTATATATCTGGAGGCGCAACAGGCCTTTTAGCGAATTTATCGTGTCACGCAGCATGTTTACCTTTGTAGCCCTGTCGTTTTTCCACCTTACGGGGATTTCTGTGATTTTATAACCAAATTTCTCCGCAAGGAATAGTATCTCCGCGTCAAATGACCAATCATCTATTATGGCCTTTGAAAATACGGCCTTTGCCGCTTTTCTGGAGAAACATTTAAAGCCACAAGTGAAATCAGAGACCTTCGCTCCGGTCACAGCCTTTGACAACCACGTGAAACCCTTTCCCATGAATTCTCTGAAAAAGGGTTGGTATTCGATTATATTAGCTCCTTTGGCTTTTCTTGTGCCTATTATAACGTCTTTATGCTGTTTTAAACTAGGCAGGAATTTTTCAAATTCTTCTATGGCAGTTGAGCTGTCGGCATCCATAAATAGAATATAGTCCCCTTTACCTTTTAGCATACCTTCTCTAACAGCCCTTCCTTTTCCGGAATTGCGGCCTATCTTGAATATGGAGATCTCGGGATAGTCATTTTTTATGTCTTCTATCAGCTTGACTGTATTATCAGTAGAGCCGTCATCTGCTATAACGACTTCATATGAAATCTCTTTTTGGGAAAAGTAGTTTATAATACTTTTTAAGGTAGGTATTATTCTTTTTTCTTCGTTATATACCGGAATGACTATACTTATTGACATATCATTTAGGGTAAATTAAAATAGTATATCTGTCAATAGAAATTTTTTTGAGGGCCTAATCTTATGGTGCAGAAAGAGTTACAGGAAAAATATTATTCCACAGATAAGGAACACAGCTATTTACGTTATCGAGCAGAGGATACGTATGCTAAAAACCTGTGTAAGTATTTGCGCGATTTTACTGATATCAGTAAGGATGATGAGATCCTTGAGATAGGCGCTGGCGCAGGGAGGTTTACGATTCACCTGCTTAAGGAAGGGTTTAATGTAACATGCGTGGATATTTCAGAAGTGCAGATTGAGAGATTACGCAAGGACGCAAAAAAGGCCGGCCTCGCAGAAGATAGGCTAAAGACGTATTGTATGTCTATAGAAGATATCGCTGCTCGAGTGGAGGGAAGGTATGATCTTGTAATAGGTTTTTTTATATTGCACCATTTGGACACAGATAACATAAAGCTATATTTCGCAAGGTTTCGTAAATTATTTAAAGACAAGAAAAAGATATGTTTTTTAGAGCCCAATAGATTGAATGTGCTTTTTATCCTTCAGGCTTTTTTTCAAAAAGATATGGATTTCCATCGTGAGAAAGGCCTGCTGAAATTATCACGACGTTTTCTGAAAAAGAGTTTAGAGTCGGCTTGCTACAGGGCACCGCGTTTTAAAAATTTTGGTTTTTTCCCGCCGCAGATAATAAATCGTTTTCCATCCGTGCTTAAATTTGAGAGGATGCTAGAGAGGGTCCCTATTTTGAATAAGTTTTTGCCATTTCTTTTGATCGCATCTGAATCTATACCCGGGAAAGAGCTATGAGCAAGAGAATATTGTTGATCCAGCCCAGAACAGGTTCATGGGATGTCATGTCTATGCGTTTCCCTGAATCTTTGCTTGCCGTAGCAGCTGTGCCGCGCCAAAAGGGATACGAAGTAGATCTTTTAGATCAGCGCCTGGACAGGAGATGGAAGACGACCCTGGTCAAGCTGCTCTCCAGGAAGCCTGTTTTAGTGGGTATTACATCTATGACAGGAGAGCAGATAGGCTATATGCTTGACGTCCTAAGGGCCGTAAAGAAAGTTTCCTCTGTTCCAATTGTCCTTGGCGGAATCCATGCGACCATCTTGCCGAGGCAATCTGTTGGACATCCATTAGTTGATGTGGTATGCGAGGGCGAAGGCGATATCGCCCTTTATGAGATCGCAGAAGCCTTGTATGAAAAAAAGGATCTTTATGATGTTAAAGGTATATATTTTAAGAAAGAGGGAAGCGTAATCTACACTGGCAAAAGAGACATGATAAAAGACCTGGATTCTTTGCCAATGTTACCCTATGAAATACTTTCAATGGATAGATATAGCGTCTTTGAGATAGGCAAAGGCCGTTCAGCTACTGTATTTACTAGCAGAGGATGTCCTTATAGGTGTAAATTCTGCGCTTCACCTGTTGTGAGCCCTACCTGGAGGCCATTCTCGGTAAAAAGGGTTATGGAAAACGTGAAGCTCCTACAGGAAAGATATGGTATGTCCAATATATATTTTCAGGACGACAATCTGGCCGGGAGCCTGTCCAGGTTCAGAGAGCTTATTGGCCGGCTGGCCTCTATGGATAAAAAGATCAGGTGGGGGACTTTGGGTATCAGGGCGGACGCAATAGATAAATTAACCGACGACGATATGAAGATTCTCCTGGAGAGCGGTTGCCATGATCTGGATATAGGCGTTGAATCCGGAAGCCAGAGGGTAAATAAGTTTATAGGAAAAGATGAGAGCCTGGATACCATTGCCTCGGCCAACAAAAAACTGGCCCATTACCCGATTATAGCAAAGTACACCTTTATGGCAGGATTCCCGACAGAGACAGGGAGAGAGGTCGGAGAGAGCGTAAATTTTGCTATCAATCTCTGCAGAGAAAATAAAAATGCCTATACCTTATTCTTTGTTTTCGCGCCTATCGTGGGGACGGAATTTTATAAACTGGCCCTTGAGTACGGATTTAAAGAACCTAATGGCCTGGAGGAATGGAGATACCTCCAGCTTGACGGATGGCTTGAGAAGTATCCCAACTGGCTGAATAAAAAAGAGATAAAAAAGGTGCAGGCCCTGAGTTTTGTTTCATATTTTGCAAATCAGAATGTCAGCTATAAATTCACAAAACTATACATGAGAATAATATTCCTTCTTTATCATCCGATAGCGAGATTTCGTTTCAGAAGGCAATTCTTTTTTCTATTTATAGAGGGGTTCCTGAAAAAGGCTATTTTTGGAGTAAATGCTTTTATCGAGAGGTCTTTTTATCGATAGAGGCCTTTTATGGCATGAAGCCTTATGAAAAATAGGCCC
>JAHILY010000019.1 GCA_018896815.1 Candidatus Omnitrophota bacterium
CGCCACATATGCGATCCATCTCTTGCTTATAAAGTCGATCTTGGTATTCTTGAAGAATTGCAGCATGGGCAGTTTTGTAAATTTTTTATTAGCAGTAACCAGGTCAAATATGATCCGTGTCACAAAGATCGCGGTAAACATGCTCGCCAGTATACCTATTGAAAGTGTAACGCCAAAACCTCTTATAGGACCTGTCCCGAATTTAAATAAGAGCATCGCGGCAATAAGGGTGGTGATATTGGAATCCAATATAGTGGTAAATGCCTTGTGATATCCAGACGATATTGCACTCCGCATATGCTTTCCTGTTAAAAGCTCTTCTCGTATGCGTTCATATATCAAGACATTTGCGTCAACTGCCATGCCTATAACGAGGATCATGCCTGCTATGCCTGGCAGGGTCAATGTTGTATGAAGCCAGCCCAACGCCCCCAGGACTATTACAAAATTTAATAACATTGCGATGCTCGCAATAATCCCTGAAAAAAGATAGTATATAATCATAAACCCGAGGACCAATGCCACTCCTATAAGCGAGGCCCTTATTCCGCTCTCTATTGAATCACGGCCCAGGAGCGCACCTACTGTCCGCTCTTCCTCAATGTATATCGGCGCAGGCAATGCACCAGCGCGCAATACCAGGGCAGTATCGCCAGCCTCTTCCACTGTAAATCTTCCAGTAATGCTTGCCCTGCCCGAAGGTATCTTTTCATTTATACGCGGGGCGGTATGCACACTACCGTCTAACACAATTGCCAATCTCTTCCCTACGTTTCGGCCAGTGAGCTCAGAAAATATTGCAGCGCCCTTTGAATTAAATTCAAGGGTAATATATGGCTCGTTAAATCTTGACTGGTCAAAACTTACCTCTGCATTCACAAGCGTATCGCCTGTGAGCACAGCCTCTTTATGCAAAAGAATCGTTTCTTTTTCTACTTGCTTTAGTTCATACCCCTCAGGAATATCGCCAGTGCTCGCCCTCTGATTAAGCTCGTCACTGTCCTCTACTAATTTAAATTCTAAAAGCGCGGTCTTGCCTATTAATTCTATTGCCCTGTCCCTGTCAGTAATGCCTGGGAGCTGCACTACAATGGCATTCTTACCCTGCCTCTGTATGAGCGGTTCCCTTACGCCAAACTGGTCGATTCGGTTACGGATTATCTCAAGCGCCCTGTTAGGTGCGTCTTCGCGCGCCTCTTCAGGGATCTTGTCAGTATCCACCTTAAGCACAAGGCGCATGCCGCCCTGTAAGTCAAGTCCAAGATTTATCTTTTCCTGTATTGGCAGCATGCCTAACACAGCAAAGATTATTACACCAAGGGCTATTAATATCCGCCACTGTAGATTCTTTGTCATTGCTTCTCCTTGTATTTTTTGTTTTAATTACTATTTTTTGAGCACACAGAGAAAATTATAAAAAATCTCTGTGGCCTCTGTGGTTTCTTTTACCTACTCTTCTTCACGTATGCGATTGCGGTCTTATTTATTTCAACCTTCACGTTCTCATCTATCTTCAATGTCAGAGTCGTGTCTTTCACATTTACGACAGTCGCGTGTATGCCGCCATTCGTGACAACCTCATCATTTTTCTTTAATTCAGAGACCATCCTCTGGTGTTCTTTTTGTTTAATCTTTTGCGGCCTGATTAAAAGAAAATAGAATATACCAAATATAAAAATAATCGGCATTAGACTGGCTATTGCATTTGGCTGAACTACCTGTGGATTCATTGCTAACTCCTTTCTGTTGCTGTTTTAAAATACTTTATCCTTAAACTCCTGTTTTAACTCTATAAACCTGCCCTCTTTAATTGCGCCCCTTATCCTTTTCAATAAGTTTACATAAAAATATACATTATGTAAAGAAGTAAGTCTCAGTCCAAGAATTTCTTCTGTATTAAACAAGTGCCTTATATACGAACGTGAATAATTTTTACAGACTATGCAGTCGCAACTTTCGCTCAGCGGCCTGAGATCTTTGGAATACTTGCCATTTCTAATAATGATCCGGCCCTCACTTGTATATGCTGCGCCGTTTCTTGCGTTTCTCGTCGGGACAACACAGTCAAACATGTCCACACCCATCTCAATCGCATTGAAAAAATCATGCGGCATGCCGATCCCCATAGAATAACGCGGCTTATCTTCTGGGAGATACTTAACTGAATTCTCCAGCATCTCATACATAAGATCCTTTGGCTCTCCAACACTTAAACCACCTATGGCATATCCATCAAATCCAATATTCACAAGCTCCTCTGCAGACTTTTTGCGTAGATCAGGATACGTACTGCCCTGCACTATTCCAAAAAGTAAACTCCTTTTCCCAGAGCTGTAGGCCAGGTTTAAACCTGGCCTACAGCTACAGCTTAAGTCAAATTCTCGCTTAGACCTTCTGGCCCAATCATTCGTGAGCTTGAGCGACTGCTCTGCCTTATCTTTCGGACATGGATACTTCAGGCACTCGTCAAGCACCATCATGATGTCACTTCCCAATTCATGCTGCAGCTTCACAACATCCTCGGGTGTCAAAAAATGATTAGAGCCATCAACATGCGACTGAAATTTAACACCCTCTTTTTTTACCTTCATTAATGTTGCAAGACTAAATATCTGAAACCCGCCGCTGTCAGTCAATATAGGCCCGTCCCACGACATGAACCTATGCAGGCCACCTGCATTTTTAATGACATCCATGCCAGGCCTGAGATAGAGATGGTATGTATTTCCTAAAATAATCTGCGCGCCACAATATTTTACTTCTTCATTCGAAAGCGCCTTTACAGCAGCCTGAGTCCCGACAGGCATAAACTCAGGCGTCTCAATCACACCATGCGGCGTCTCAAGTAGCCCGACGCGTGCATTAGTATGTTTATCTTTGTAAGTAATCTTGAACATTTTAAAGTATCAGCATCGCGTCGCCATACGAATAAAATCGATACCTCTCCCTTATCGCTTCTTCGTACGCCTTCATCAAAAGCTCTCTGCCACAAAATGCACTCACGAGCATCAAAAGCGTTGTCCTGGGCAGATGAAAATTTGTCAAAAGCGCATCGACTCTTTTAAACTCACGCGGCGGATAAATAAACAGGTCTGTCCAGCCATGATAAGCTAAAGGCTCAGAAAAAACTGTCTCTAAAGCTCTACATGTAGTTGTTCCTACAGCTATGGTCCTTTGTTTCTTATTTTTCAATTTCTCGATAACCTTCTTATCTATTTCAAAATACTCCTCTTCCATTTTATGCGCAGTGATGTCCTCGACCTTTACTGGTTTGAATGTGCCATAGCCAACGTGCAAAGTCACATAGTCTACGTCAACTCCCTTACGAGAAATCTGAGATAAAATATCCTTTGTAAAATGAAGTCCTGCTGTAGGCGCTGCAACAGCGCCTTTCTTGTCAGCATAGACTGTCTGATATCTATCTCTGTCAGAATCAACTGGTTCCCGCTTAATATAGGGCGGCAAAGGCATCTTGCCAAATTTGTCCAATAATTTTTCAAAATTTCCATTACACTCAAACCTCAAAAATCTTCTGCCATTTTCTATCATAGAAACTTCGGCCTTCAATTCTCCATCTCCGAATATCAATTTACTGCCAATCTTACATCCCCTGGCAGGTTTTAACAATACTTCACACTCGTCCTTCACCCTTTCCGCCAAAGGCCCTCGGCTTCGCCGCGAGGCGAGCGAGACCTCGCCAGCTACTGCTGGCGGGCACCCTTCACCAAATAAAACAAGCGCCTCGATTTTTCCGCCGCTTTGCTTGCGTCCCACAAGTCTCGCTGGCACGACCTTTGTATTGTTCAATGCGAGAAAATCACCCTGATTAAAATACCCGACAATATCCCTGAAGATCCTGTGCTCTATCTTGCCAGTCTCTCTATGCAAGACCAAGAGCCTGGACTCCTCACGAGCCTCGCTCGGATACTGCGCAATCAGTTCCTTTGGCAAATTGTAGTCAAAGTCTGTCAGCTTCATAGACATTACTCCACTCTTACTAAGTCAGCGCCTGGGTAATAGTATTCGAGTATCTGGTGCGCCTTGAATCCCTCTCTGGCCATGCCAAACGCGCCCCACTGGCACATGCCTATGCCATGGCCCCAGCCTTTTCCAATAAAGGTAATATACCTATCTCTGTGCCTGACTTCAAAATTTGTGCTCCTTAGCTCATTTGGACCTATTGCCAGCCTGAATTTATTCCCGCTTAGATGCATGTCGCTATCTTTCCCTTCCAGCAATACGTCTAATACCCTGCCGGAGTTATCTCTTTCCATGACCTTGATTGATACAATATCCATATCGTAACCACTGGCCTTGAGCTTGTCTTTTATCTGGTCAAAACTGAATTCTTTCTTCCATGAATAATGCGGAGACATCTTACAGTAATCACACCGCCTGGCCTTTAATGCAGGGAGATTGATGTTCCATAGAGTTGTGACATCAGAGGTGCGGCCTCCGCAGGTAGCATGGTAGTAACTAGGAAAGATCTTTCCGTCATACATCAACACAATGCCCTGCGTTAAATTTACAGCCTTTCTTGTACTCCTCGTCTCAGAGGTCCTGCCGCCATACATCTGCGAGTAAACATCAGAAGTGAGGTCAAAGAATTTATTTTTAGTAACGAGCTTTTGATACATTGCATATGTCCTGGCAGCTATTGCCTGCGCCTTTAAGACCTCTATTGGCCAGAGATGCGAGACCTCATGATAAAGCACGCCATAGAGATACTCCTCTATATCTATGTGATTAACTACAAAGACCTTTCCTTCCTCGTCTTTTAAAATATCAATAATACCCCGAAACTGGCGATTGTTTACATAGAGGCGCGTCCTTTCTTCTGGCAAGATCTTTATGCCGTTGAAACTAATGTCTTGCGCATGGATAGCAGTCTTTTGCAATGCCTTGCCTTCTTCCAAAAGGGTTCCGGTATTAAAATCGACCTTTTTATAGCTTCCTTTTATCCTTAATTCTATACTCCTGGCATTTTTTACAACCAATACCCTGACAGGATTATATGTAGACCTTGGATGATCACCCATGGCGTAGACATGGGTTGAATGCAAAATCATAGAAACTACTATCAAGAAAATCGCCTCACGGCGATAACTTTTAAACGATTTTCGCAGTCCCCTCTGCTTTGTTTTGTTGAGTGAAGCGAAACAAAACAAGGGGGGATATACTTTTCTATACTGTAAGAAAAGGGATAAAATTTTCCGGATCATTGTCTACGACCCATCTTTACACCGCGTAGGTGCGCGGTGCGCACCTACGCGGTGTAAAAGGCTCATTTGACCTTTACTCGTTCCAACTCGGAAAATACACATCCGCAATACTTCTGGCGGTACACATCCAGCTCTTTTGCCTTGTCCTGTGACTCCCGAAATCCCTTACGAAAATCCTCGTAGTAAAAATCAATGCCCTTTTCCTTTGCAATCCTTTCACTGATATCTTTTACTATCTCGTGATTCTGGTATGGGCTTATCAGAAGAGTGGTTGTAAACCCATCAAAAGAATTTTCTTTTGCATAATCTGCTGTCTGCAAAAGCCTGAGCTCCCAGCAGAGACTGCATCTTTCAGGAGAATCTTCCTTTGATGAAATCTTTCTGAAATATTCCTCCATTACATAAGGAGGGTAGATTACCTTGAAACTCCGCGCCCTTACAGGCGTGGAATCTTTCTCCTCGCTTCGTCGAGGTGAAAACCTCGCCGAATCGGAATTCCCATCGCTATCAGCCGGGGAATTCCGCGAAGGCGGGTTAAAATCTAATCTTTTCTCAGCTTCTTTTAATGCGTCCCTGCGTTTCTTAAATTCGCTCGGCGGATGGATATTGGGGTTATAATAATAACCGACTATCTCATCGAATTTCTTTCCTGCCAAATGTTTTATAGGGTAAATTGCGCAAGGGCCACAGCAAATATGCAGTAATAGCTTCATCTCAGAATAGTTCCCTTTGACTCTCTTTCTTGCATTCTATCCCCAGGTGCTCATATGCTCGCTTTGTCACTTCTCGACCCCTGGGCGTGCGCTTGATAAAACCTATTTTAAGTAAAAACGGTTCCACGACATCTACTATTGTGTCACTCTCTTCATTTAAAGTAGCTGCAAGCGACTCAATGCCAGCAGGACCGCCATCATAAAAATCAATCAATACCTTTAATACCTTCCTGTCTATATCATCAAGGCCTGCTGCATCTATTCGGTGAGAGCTCAATGCATCTACAGCAATCTTTTTATCGATCTTACTGTATCCCTTTACCTCGCTATAGTCTCTTACCCTGCGCAAAAGCCGATTCGCTACCCTTGGCGTACCACGCGAACGCCTTGCAATCTCATGACTGGCTTCCTTATCAAGCGAAACTCCTAAGAGCTTTGCAGAGCGGCCTAATATCTCAACCAGGTCTTCCTCTGTATAAAAATCAAGGTGATAAAACATGCCAAACCTGCTTCTTAAAGGCGCACTCAATAAACCTGCCCGCGTAGTAGCTCCAATAAGTGTAAATCTCTTGAGATTAAACTTAATAGTCTTGGCATACGGACCTTTATCAATCAAAAAATCGATCTGGAAATTCTCCATTGCAGGATAGATGAACTCCTCGACTACCTTGGAAAGGCGATGAATCTCGTCGATAAAAAGCATGTCTCCCTCGCCAAGGTTAGTAAGAATGCCTATAAGGTCGCCAGCCCTTTCTATTGCAGGGCCTGAGGTAGCAGTGATCTTTGAGCCCATCTCATGGGCTACTATGTGGGCAAGCGTGGTCTTGCCCAGTCCAGGCGGGCCTGAAAGAAGCACATGCTCAAGGCTTTCTTTTCTCTTCTTTGCAGCCTGCATTGCAATCTTAAGGTTGTCAATAGTATGCTTCTGGCCTACATAATGCTCGAGCTTGTCAGGACGAAGGGAAATATTAAGTACAGTCTCTTCCTCTGATTCCTTTTGCGTGATCAATCGTTCTCTGTCGTCTCGAATGTCTTTTTTAGCCATTATTTTCAGCTTAAAGCTTATAGCTCTCCTATTTCTTCGTCTTCTGCTTATACACCTCGTTTAACAAATCCTCTGCTGTCTTGATGTCTGGATTACGCGTTAAGGCAGTCTGTATCATATTTCTTGCCTCAACATTTTTATACTGGAGCTGTAAAAGCACGTCCAATGCCTCTTGCTCCACAGCCTCTTTTCCATTGCGCGATTTAGCAGTATTCTCAGCACCATCCTGTATAAGCCCAAACTTCCCGATCTTTCCCTGGAGCTTAGCAATAATCTCTCTTGCCCTCTGCTCACCTATGCCAGGAAGGGATCTCAGCGTACTCACATCTCCTGTGTCTATTGCCTGCGCTATCGTGGATATAGGCATCTTCAGGGCCCTTACAGCTGCCTTTGGCCCAATACCTGAAACTGTTATGAATTTTTCAAAAAACTCCTTCTCAATATCATTCAAGAAGCCTATGAGAAACGGAAAACCCCTTGACGGCTCTACCTGGAGATAGTGATAAATAATCAAAGACAATACGCCATCTTTAATCTGAGCGTCCAAAGAATTCATCACAGCTCCTGGAATAAGCACCTCGTAGCAAATGCCATTGACATCAAGGACTACTGAATCTTCACGCCTATCAACTAATTTTCCAGATATTTTACAAATCATAAAAGCCCTTTCAAAACCCATCCGCCTTAGGCGGACGGGTTTTTGGAATTTCACTGTGCATGCACACATTCGCATGCGTTATTGCAAGGGCAAGCGCATCTGTCACATCCACAGGCTCAGGGATCCTTTCCAGATTCAATAGATTTGTGACTGTGCGCTGGATCTGCTGTTTTGATGCATGGCCCCTGCCTGTCACTGCCTTTTTTACCCTTGTGCTGGGGTAATTTATTAGCTCGACCTTTTCCTGCTCTACCGCGAGACATATAATACCGCGCGCATGGCCCATAAATATCGAAGTCCTTGGATGCTTATAATGAGAATAAAGATTTTCTAAAACAACTACGTCTGGAACTGCATCCTTTATCAATCTTAAGACCTTTGCGTAGATCTGGGCAAGTCTCTTTTCTATTTTATGCTTGGCATTAGAGCGTATAACACCTGCCTCTATTACTTTTAATTGCCTGTCAGATAGATCAATAAGCCCGTATCCTATTATTCCTAATCCCGGATCTATTCCTAGTATACGCATCGCTATCCCGCCAGATCATCTGGCACATCAAGATTTGCATACACATTCTGCACGTCGTCGCTATCCTCAAGCGCATCTACCAGGGCCAGTATCTGCTTTGCCTTCTCGCCTGTCAGCGCCATGGTGCTCTTGGGTATCATTGTGATCTCTGCGCTCTTTACCTTTATCCCGCTATCCTCAATAGCCTTTTTAACCTTTTCAAAATCCTTGATGTCAGTGATGATGCTGTAGACATCCTCTTCTGTCTGCATATCCTGCGCGCCTGCATCAAGGACAATATCCATTATCTTATCTTCAGGCACGGCTTTTTTTTCAACCTCGAGATAACCCTTCTTCTCAAATATCCAGCTCACCGAGCCTGCTCCTGCCACATTGCCGTTCCTCTTGGAAAATATAGTCCTTACATCTGCCGCAGTGCGATTTTTATTATCAGTCATGACTTCGACCATTATTGCAACTCCGCCCGGGCCATATCCCTCCATGGTAAACTCTTCATAAGTCACACCCTCTAATTCGCCCGTGCCTTTTTTAACAGCCCTGTCAATATTATCAGCTGGCATGTTTGCCTGTTTTGCGCGGTCAATGGCTGTCCTGAGCCGAGGATTTTTCTCTGGCTCTCCGCCTCCATGGCGCGCAGCAACTGTTATTTCCTTTATGAGTTTTGTAAATACCTTGCCGCGCTTTGAGTCTGTGGCTGCCTTCTTATGCTTTATCGATGCCCATTTCGAATGACCTGACATTATTTTGCCTCCCTAATGTTCACGAAGGACGAAAGACGAGAGACGAAGGACGAAATCGTCCATCGTCCTTCGTCCATCATCCCTCGTATACTCATTTCTCCTGCTCTACCTGTCGTTGCTCCTGGTATTTTGCGATAATCCCCTGCGCTATTTTATGAGGCACTTCTTCATAATGCGAAAATCTCATCGTGTATGAACCGCGGCCGCCTGTCATTGACTTAAGTTCAGAGGCGTATTTAAACGTCTCAGCGAGCGGCACCTTTGCCTTTATGACCTGGCTCTTTCCTGCCACATCCATACCGGCGATCTTGCCGCGCCTGGAACTCAAGTTTCCTGTAATATCTCCCATGAATTCGTCAGGCGCTATGACATCTACATCCATGATCGGCTCTAATAAACAAGGGCCTGCCTCTATCGCCGCCTTTTTCATAGCGCCAGAGCCTGCTATCTTAAACGCCATATCTGAAGAATCCACGTCATGATAAGACCCGTCATAAAGCATGACCCTTATATCGACAACAGGGTATCCGGCTATAATGCCCCTGGACATCGCCTCCAATACGCCTTTTTCTACAGCTGGAATATAATTCCTGGGAATAGCGCCGCCTACGATCTTATTAACAAATTCAAAACCTGCCCCTCTTTCCATTGGCTCGATCTGTATCCAGACATCTCCGTATTGGCCGTGGCCGCCAGTCTGTCTCTTGTATTTATTCTGTACCTTTGCCATTTTCTTAATCGTCTCTTTGTAGGCGACCTTTGGTGTGCCTATGTCAACCTCGACATTAAATCTCTTCTTAAGACGATTTATCATGATGCTGAGGTGCAGGTCTCCCATGCCTGAAACAATAAGCTCCTTTGTCTGTTCGTCCCTGCTAGTCATAAATGTATTATCCTCTGCCATGAGCTTGTGGAGCGCACTTGAGATCTTATCCTCGTCTGAACGCGTCTTTGGCTTTACTGAAGATGATATGGCTGGCTCAGGAAAATTGACTCTGGAAAACAATACCTGATCCTTATCTGTACAAAGCGAATCACCTGTGGAGGTATTCTTTAATTTTGCAACAGCTACTATGTCACCTGCTATAGCATCTGTTACTGATTTCTGATCTTTACCAAATAGGTTCAATAGTGAACCTATTCTTTCCCTGGCCTGCTTTGTCGCATTGTAAAAACCCGTGTCTGATTTAAGACTGCCTGAAAAAATCCTCATAATAGTCAACTGACCTACGTAAGGATCAGAGATTGACTTGAATACATTTGCAGCAAACGGCGCGCCAGGGTCTGGACTTAATTCTTTGTCTTCGCTTGTCTTTGCGTCTTTAACAATCTTTGCCGGCCTCTCATCTGGCGGCGGCAGGATATCTATTATTGCGGAAAGGATCTCTTTTACGCCAATATCCAATATGCCCGCCCCGCAAAAAACAGGAAATATCTCGCCTGAAGCAACTCCTTTTTCAAATTCCTTTGCAATCTCTTCCTGGGTCAATTCTTTGCCATCCAGATATTTTTCCAAAAGCTCGTCATTGTTCTCGGCAATCACTTCTATCAGTGCATTTCTGAGGCCTATTGCCCTGACCTTGTCATCTCCGCTCATTGCGTCAATACCTGAGTTATCCATTAAATTTACAACGCCTTTAAAACCTGTTCCACTCCCAATCGGCATGCTCGCGAGTACACATCCCGTGCCTAGTCTTTCTTTTATAGTGTCGAACGTCTTATTAAAATCAATATTTTCCTTGTTCATCTTATTGATCATAATAAGCCGCGAAAGCTTGTGCTCACTTGCTATATTCCACACCCTTTCTGTGCCGACCTCTACACCCTCGCAGGCATCCACAAGTAAAATCGCGCTGTCAACTGCAGTCAGGCAGGCCAATGCCTCTCCTATAAAATCCGCATAACCAGGCGTGTCAATCATATTTATATGCTTTCCCTTATAATCAAAACTCAATACGCTCGAATTAATCGAGACCTTTCGCTCCTTCTCGTCTTCTGAATAGTCACTGACAGTGGTCCCGTCCTCGACCTTTCCAAAGCGGCTTGTCACACCAGCATTATGCGCTATTGCCTCTGCAAGCGTGGTCTTCCCGCTCCCTGCATGGGATATTAATGCTATATTTCTTATATCTCTAATAGTGTGGTCTGCCAAGACGCACCTCCTCTAAATGTTACAAGGTTTAGTATCCAAATTTTGCAGATTTTTATTGTAGCATAAAAGGTGGCAGGAGTAAAGAGGGAAATATTAGAGGGAAATATTAGAGGGGTGGGAATATTAGACTGCCGGGCATAAAAAAAGGGGCAGCAAGCATAATGCTCGCTGCCCCTTGATATTAAACCGGAGCAACTACCTACTCTCCCCCACCGTTGCCAGTGCAGTACCATCGGCCTTGAAGGGCTTAACTGCCGTATTCGGAATGGGAACGGGTGTTTCCCCTTCAGTATGGTCACTCCGGAAATTTTGTCAATAATCAGTAATACTCGCTAAACCAATAAATTAATAAGTGGTCAAGCCGTTCGGCAGATTAGTACTGGTCAGCTGAAGCCATTACTGGCCTTACACCTCCAGCCTATCAACCTCGTCATCTACAAGGTGCCTTATTCCGCCGAAGCGGAGGGATGTTTAATCTTGGAGGGGGCTTCGCGCTTATATGCATTCAGCGCTTATCCTTTCCGAACATAGCTACCCAGCAAATGCCACTGGCGTGACAACTGGAACACCATTGGTTCGTATATCCCGGTCCTCTCGTACTAGGGACATATCTCCGCAAACATCCTACGCATGTAACAGATAGAGACCGAACTGTCTTACGCATGTTATTCCACGATTACTCGTGGCACAGACTATATCTCCATCCCATTTCTGGGAGTCGACGTGTTATAGCTAGCGTCTTTGCCTAACTATCTCAGGTATAAAACCTTCAGTCGTTACAGGGGCTGACCTACTCTTTTATTCAAAAAATTCTCTACATTATGTGCAAAATGTTTTCGCTTTTTTGAATAGTTAAGACTAGAATATGAGTCGACTAGTCTTGCAAGCCTTAGAAATTCGTCCTTCAGCATTTTTCTTCTATCTCCAATTTCATTCAATATTTTAAGCGCTTCTAAAACATGCTTTCTTTTGAATAAAATGTAAGGCTGAAGCATCTCTAAAACTTCCTTAACCTCATCTTTACCAACAATCGTATATTCTGTAATTCCATCGTTACGATCTCTAATATAGCCGAACTTCAATATGTCTTTCAATTTCTTGAGTTCGTTTCTATATTTAGATTTCTGATAGAAACATGTGCTCGCTCGAATCTGGTAGCCGAATTTATAATCTTTTCGGTGCACCAATTGCAGCATTATGCTTCCATCACCGTCGAGAAAACCAGCAATATACGCTTTTGTTGTCTCGTCGATCATTTTATCAACCTTCCCTCGGTATTACCCATATGGCATTCGGACCATATTAGGGCTCCACCGATATAAGTCGATTTGCATCTTAGAATTACTCCTAAGAGACGCAGTATTATCTACGTTCTGAACCCAGCTCACGTACCACTTTAATCGGCGAACAGCCGAACCCTTGGGAGCTTCTCCACCCCCAGGATGTGATGAGCCGACATCGAGGTGCCAAACCTTGCCGTCGATATGAACTCTCGGGCAAGATAAGCCTGTTATCCCCGGAGTACCTTTTATCCGTTGAGCGACGGCGATTCCATA
>JAHILY010000020.1 GCA_018896815.1 Candidatus Omnitrophota bacterium
GGCGAGTATGTGGACATGATAGCAGCTGGCATTATAGACCCTACAAAGGTATCAAGGAGCGCGCTTGAAAATGCAGCCAGCGTAGCAGGATTGCTCCTGATGACAGAGTGTTTGATCTCAGATATGCCTGAGCCAGAAAACTCAGGACCAGGCATGCCCCCAGGCGGCGGAATGCCAGGAGGAATGGGAGGGATGTATTGAGTGAGGACATAAGTTACGGAGCGAAGCGACGTAACTTATAAGTCCGAACTCATCCGCCGAAGCGCATCTTCTTTGAAGTTTCTTCTTTGGCGAAGGCGGATAATATAGTGTGACAAAAACGATAACCCGTGTGCGATGTGTTCGTACACGGGTTATTTTTTGACAATAGGTGGCATGTATGCTATATTTATCATAAAGTAGAGAGGTATTTCAAACCCGCAATGCAATTAAATTGCATTGCGGGTTTGTACAATGTGGGTTTGAAATAGCAAAGAAAGGGGTTGTATGCCTGGTCTTCATGAAGTTTCTCAGAAATTAATCGATAATATCTCCAAGGTCATTGTGGGAAAAAAAGAAGTAATCGAGTTTGTTGCGGTCGGCCTTATGGCCAATGGCCATGTGCTCTTAGAAGACGTGCCTGGCCTTGGCAAGACAATGCTCGCCCGTTCACTGGCCAGATCCATCCATGCAGAATTCAAGAGATTGCAGTTTACGCCTGACCTGTTGCCATCAGACGTTACAGGTGTTTCAATCTATAACCAGAAGACAAGCGAGTTTGAATTTAAAAAAGGCCCTATATTTGCAAACATAGTGCTGGCTGATGAGATCAACCGTACGACCCCAAGGACACAGTCTGCGCTTTTAGAGGCCATGCAGGAGTTTAAGGTGACTGTGGACGGCATCTTGCGGGATCTGCCAATCCCATTTTTTGTAATCGCCACTGAAAACCCAATAGAGTTCCACGGCACATACCCTCTGCCTGAATCCCAGGTCGATAGGTTCCTGATGCAGCTTGGGGTCGGGTATCCCTCGCACCAGGAAGAGGTGGGCATCCTTACAAGGAATTTCAAAGAATCGCCATTGGAGACATTGCAGAGTGTCGTGAGCATACAGGAGATCATTGAGGTGCAGGAGTTCGTGACGTCAGTGAGTATCGAAGAAAAGATAGTGGACTACATTGTAAAGATAATCTCCACCACAAGAAATCTTCCAGGCGACATAAAACTGGGTGCAAGTCCCAGGGCCTCGCTGGCCCTCATGCGCACTGCAAGGGCCCTGGCATTTCTGGACAAAAGAGATTATGTGATACCTGATGATGTAAAGCGGCTGGCATACCCTGTGTTAAGGCACAGGATCATTCTTCAGCCGCGTTCGATTGTGCGCGGACTCAGCGCACAAGATATTGTCGGACATATTCTAAAAAAGGTCCCTGTACCTGCGTAAAAAATGTTCACACCAAAAAGCATCTTTCTCCTCATAGCTATAATCGTCCTGCTCGCCATTGCATGGAATACTGATATCACCACTGTCTATATTTTCTTTGTCATAGCATTTGTGATGTTTGTCTTGTCCTTTATGCACCTCTATTTCAATATCCCCGATATAGAGTTTAAAAGAGATGTGATGGATGCTGCATTCGAAGACGATATATTGAATGTCAAGATAGCGCTCAAAAACAAACGCATAATCAGTTCGTATTTTTTTGAGGTGGTAGATAATTTTGCAGGCGCGCCGCCAGAGGAACAGGGCAAGTCACTTTTTATCCTGGATATAAAGGCAAAGGAAACAAAGAAAATAAACTATTTCGTAAACTGTTATAAGAGAGGCCTGTGGAAAATAGGCCCTGTATTATTTGTATCGCAGGATGCATTGGGGTTTTTTAAGTTCAAGAAAACCCTTCACGTTGTTTCTGAGATTCTGGTCTATCCGAGTCTTTTTAAGGTCTTTAGCTTTCCTCCTCTTGCGAGCGGCTCTGTCTCCTGGATGGGCGTAGAGACAGCAAAGATAAGCGGTGATAGCCATGAGTTCTTTGGCATAAGGGAATATCAGAGAGGCGATGTAATGAGCCGTATACACTGGCCCTCGACAGCAAGGCACGGCAGGTTAATAGTAAAACAGTTTGAACGTAATGCAGTGCAAGAGGCCACGATAATATTTGACCTGAAAAAGGGTCATGACATCGGCGTGGGCAGAGAGACAACGCTTGGGTATGCAGTAAAGATAGCAGGCTCTGTGGCAAGGTATCTTTTGAACGAAGGCGCCTTGGTACAGATGATCGCGTATGGGAAAAAGTATAGCATAATGCTCCCTTTTGGAAAAGGCCAGTCGCACATGTACAAGATCTTTGAGAAACTTGCAATGGTCCAGGCAGATGGAGATATGACGCTTGGTCAGGCGCTTGAAGAGGCAAGTTTTATTGCCCCGCACAGGTCTACTGTCATAACAATAATGCTGGATAATGACATGCAGGCGCTGTCCAGCCTGATCCAGTTTAAAGTCAAAGGTATCAAACTCATAGTCATTGTCCTGGCAACCGCTACATTTGGACATGCAGATGAAGGTGAGTACTTAGACGCTGAAGGCGCAAAGGAATTTGACGAAGGCCTTGCCAGTCTAGAGGCATATGTGTACCGGATTTCGAAGGGGGACGATTTAGAGAAGGCGTTTGAGACGGTGTAATTTATTGTAAGGAAACTCTAAAAAAGAAACCACAGAGCGCACAGAGAAATGTTGGTTTATAGTTTATTGTTTATGGTTTATTGTAAAAAACTCTGTGAACTCCAAAGACTTAAGAAAAGCCTTAAGCTGTAAGCTTTAAGCTATAAGCAAAAAATAAAAATAGGATAAAAAACATTAATATTATAAGAGAACACAGAGAAAAAATACTCATCTTAGAGTATTTTTAATTCAAAAAATCTCTGTGTCCTCTGTGGTATCTTTTAACTGATGGACAAAGACACACTATATTACCATTTTTCAAATCTCGGGTTGGTCCTGGTCGGGCTTTTGAGCATACAGTCGATCCTTGGGCCTTTTACATTTCTGATCATTGTCTTTGGCTCGATAATAGGCTTTATTGTGAGCTGGTCTATCAAGGATTCGCGTCCGCAGTACATGGATATATTTATCGGAATGCTGTCTCTTGCAGCAGTAGTGATAATTTTAGGAAGATTGTATAATACGGCAATTTCATTTGACAACCTCCTGAAGATACTTTCAATGGCGCTTGCCTGGCTTACGCTTTTTCAGAGCTTTGGACTGCGCAGCGGAAATAGTTATGCAATGCTGCAGTTCATCTCAGCGTGCCTATTGATTTGTTCAGTAGGGCTTGCCCTTGAACAGGAGACCTTCTATGTTATTTTACTCGGATTATTTTTATTGATATTTATATTTGCCATGCGCTTGAATCTGGTGTGCGAGAAAAAAAGAAAAGGCTCGCAGATAATAGGGGACCAGGAAGAGGTCATGAGCCTGTCGAGACAGATCAGGGTGGTTGCCCTGATGTTCTGTTTTGTTTTTATTGTATCAGCGCTTATATATCCCTTTGTGCCCAGGTTCGGAAATATGTCTGTGAGGTGGATACCGTCCACGCTCCTTGGGCTTCCTGAAAAGGTGCCGATACTGAAATTACTTAGCGAGGCAAAGAAGACCATTCAGGATGATAAAAGGATCAAAAAGGAACAGATAGTAGATGATGGAAGCAAAAAAAGAGAGACAGCTCCAGCGCAATTTGATGAGGCCAAGCTTAAGAAAAAGAAGTCCCAGGAAAAGAAACAAGATGAGAAAGAGAAGCAGGAGAAACAAAATGAACAAACAGAAAGATTCCGGGCAAAAGAATTTAAGCAAGACCTGGATATATTTAAAATAGAGTCGCTGGAGATAACTTCAGATAAAAACGAGGTTCCGTTAGATAGCAGCTGCAAGCTAAAGGCAGAGTTGAAGATGAACGATGGTTCTACAATACCTGCAACTCGTCTTGTTGACTGGAAGGCCAGGGGAGACGCAAGAGTTACGATTGACAGCTCTGGCAATCTTGCCCCAAAGGAGAAAGGCGAAGTAGAGATTTCTGCCAGTTATCTGGGCGCATTTAGCAATGATTTAAAGATAAGCATAACTGAACCGGCTAAGCCAGTAAAGAAAAAGAACTGGCTGTATTATGTATTTCTGACATTATTATGGCTTTTGATGCTGCTATTGCTATACATAGTTATTAGGGTTTATGTAAAGAGCAGGAGATTGGCTGAATTAAAGGTCAAGAATGCAAGGGAATTTATAAGAGAGATATATGCCTCGCTTTGTAATGCATTTAGATCTTATGGTTCTCCCAGGCTTAAACATATTGCGCACAGGGAATTTTTTCAGCACATAAAGTCGATTATTTCAGTAAATCCAGATCCAATGTGTCTCATGACAGAGGGTGTATTAGAGGCCGGATTCTCCAGGCATAAGATTACAGCAGAACATTCTAGTGAGAGCCTGCGGCTGTTCCACGAGGTGAAGAAGGTCGTTTTTGAGAGAGAAGATGGAAAAAAGTTCTGGAAAAAGCCACTTTTTGGGTTACTGATTCTGGATGTGCTATTGGTGCCGACAAAATAACTATTCTCCCTTGACTTTATATCTCAATTACTGTATTATACATGGAAATTATCCCCCTTGTTTTCTTCCCCGCAGATTTGCTGGTGCAAATCTAATCGCGGGGACAGGTCGAAAACAAAACAGGGGGGACTGCGGAAAATCGCTTAAAGTTTCGCCGAAGGCGATTTTCCTTGAACACGGAGGTATTACGATGGGTATGTGGGTAGGAAGAGGAAGAAAAGCCCGTAGGTGCTATGGCTTTGATGAGGTAGCCCTTGTCCCAGGTCCTGTCACTATAAATCCAAACGAGGTCGATGTCAGCTGGGATCTTGGCAAAAAGAGATACAAGGTACCTATTTTAGCTGCCGCAATGGACGGCGTAGTCGATGTTAAATTTGCTGTGGAGATGAGCAGGCTCGGCGGAATAGCAGTCCTTAATCTCGACGGCGTACAGACCCGCTATGATAATCCAGAAGAGATCCTTAAGAAGATTGCCAAGGCATCCCCTGAAGAGGCAACCAAGCTTGTCCAGCCGCTGTATGTCAAACCAATAAAGGAAAGCCTGATCACGAAGAGGATAAAAGAGATAAAAAAGAACAAGGCAACTGTTGCTGTAAGCACTATACCGCAGAATGCAGAGAGATTTGGCAAGATCGCACAGGAGGCTGGCGCTGACATATTTGTGGTGCAGTCCACTGTCATAAGCGTAAGGCACATATCAAAAGAATATAAAGTAGTAGACCTTAAGAAATTTATAAAATCCATGAAGATACCGGTGATCCTTGGTAATTGCGTGACATATTCAATTGGGCTTGAATTAATGGATGCAGGCGCCAGCGGGATACTGGTAGGCATTGGCCCTGGCGCAGCATGTACCACAAGGGGAGTTTTAGGCATAGGTGTCCCCCAGGTCACTGCTACTTCAGACCTTGCAGCCGCGCGCGATTTTCATCACAAGAAGACAGGCAAATATATACCTATAATAACTGACGGCGGCATGGATTCAGGCGGCGATATCTGCAAGGCATTTGCAAGCGGCGCAGACGCAGTCATGGTAGGCTCAGCATTTGCGCGGGCAAAAGAGGCGCCTGGCAAAGGCTATCACTGGGGCATGGCAACGCCTCATGCGAACCTGCCAAGAGGCACGCGCATAAAGGTCGGCACCACAGGCACGCTCGAAGAGATACTGCTTGGCCCGGCAAGACTGGACGACGGATCGCAGAATCTCGTCGGCGCTCTTATGACGTCCATGGGTAATGTCGGCGCCAGAGACATAAAAGAGATGCAGTTGACAGAAATCATCATAGCCCCATCTATCAAGACCGAAGGAAAGATCATGCAGCGCGCGCAGGGAATAGGGATGGGAAAATGAATACACGATAACCAAAGTGGTTAAACTAAAAAGTTAAAAGTAAAAAGGCAAAACTAAAACTTAAAATTTAAAAGTTTTTAGTTTTTAATTGTGGTTTTGACTTTTGCGTTTTTACTTTTGAGTTATAAGAATGTATCACTCCGATTTCGTACATCTCCACGTTCACACCCAATACAGCCTCCTTGACGGCGCAAATCTCATAAAAGATCTCGTAGAGGCTGCCAGGCGCATGAAGATGCCTGCAGTCGCCATAACAGACCACGGCAACATGTTTGGCGCCATTGAATTTTACCAGGCCTGCATGCAGAACGGCATAAAGCCTATCATAGGAAGCGAAGTATACATGGCGCCTAATAGCCGGCTCGACAAGACTATTTACAGGGGCGGCGAGACATCAAATCACCTCATACTGCTTGCGCGTGATGAAACCGGCTACGGGAATTTAATAAAACTTGTTTCCATCGGCTACTTAGAGGGATTTTATTATAAACCAAGGATAGACAAAGAGGCCCTGGCTAAATATTCAGAAGGCCTTATTGCGCTTTCAAGCTGCCTTAAAGGCGAATTAGCCAGGCTTGCAATGGATAATAATGAGCAAAAGATCAAAGAACTGGCCCGCCAATACCAGGATATCATGGGAAAAGACAATTTTTATTTTGAGATCCAGGATAATCAAATACCAGAGCAGAAAAAGGTCAATCGCGTGCTTGTAAAGCTGGGCAAGGAATTAGGCATCGGCGTAGTGGCAACAAATGACGTGCACTACCTCACCAGGGAAAGGGCGCGTTCGCACGAGGCGCTTCTCTGCATCCAGACCCAGGCTACCCTTGATGACCCAAACCGCATGAAGCTCCAGACAGACCAGTTTTATTTTAAGTCCCCTGAAGAGATGAAAGAACTTTTTAAAGACGTGCCAGAGGCCATTTCAAATACAATAAAGATAACTGAAAGGTGTAATCTGGAATTAGATTTTTCAAAGACATTCCTGCCTCACTATGCGCCGCCAAAAGACATGACCCGGGAGGGCTACCTGAGAAAGCTCTGCGAGGAAGGAATAAAAAAGAGGTACACTGATGTATCGCCTGAAAAGAAAGAGAGGCTGGAACACGAGCTGAGTGTTATTAATAAATCCGGCTACACGAGTTATTTTCTTATTGCGTGGGATTTCGTGAGCTATGCAAAAGAGCAGGGTATAGTAGTTGGCCCTGGCAGGGGATCAGCAGCAGGAAGTATAGTCAGCTATTGTCTGGGCATAACAGATATAGACCCGCTGAGATACAACCTGCTGTTCGAAAGATTTTTAAATCAGGAACGCGTTACCATGCCTGATATAGATATAGATTTCTGTTATGAGCGAAGGGGTGAAGTAATAGATTATGTCATAAAAAAATATGGTCAGGACAATGTTGCGCAGATCATAACATTTGGCACCATGGCTGCCAGGGCAGTCATAAGGGATGTGGGAAGGGTAATGAACATACCTTATGCTGATGTTGACAGGATCGCAAAGCTCGTCCCTGCTGACCCAAACATGAAACTTGAGCTCGCGCTTGAGCAGGAGCCAGAATTAAAGAGCCTTTACGATACCGACCCCAGAATAAAGGAGCTCATTGACACATCGAGGCATCTTGAGGGCCTGACGCGCCACGCATCTACTCATGCGGCAGGCGTTGTGATAAGCGAAGACCCGCTAGTAAATCACGTGCCGCTTTTTAAAACTGGTGACGGCCAGGTCTCCACAGGGTATGCAATGGCCTCGCTTGAAAAGATAGGCCTTCTTAAGATGGACTTTCTGGGCCTGAGGACATTGACTGTTATCCAGGAATCACTGAAGATAATCAATAAGGTCAATAACATCAGCCTCAAGATGGAAGACCTTTCTGCCGACGACAAAAAGACATTTAAGCTCTTTAGCAGGGCAGAAACAATGGGCATATTTCAGCTGGAATCATCAGGCATGAGAGACCTCCTGAAGAAATTAAAGCCTGAAAAATTTGAAGACATCGTAGCGCTCCTTGCTTTGTATAGACCTGGACCGATCGGCAGCGGCATGCTGGACGACTTTATGAAGAGGAAGCACAAGGAAATAGAGGTCAGGTATGACCACCGTCTGCTCGAGCCGATTCTTAAGGAGACTTATGGGATCATAGTCTACCAGGAACAGGTCATGATGATCGTCTCAAGCCTTGCCGGGTTCTCACTGGCGCAGGCAGATATTTTACGCCGCGCAATCGGCAAAAAGACGCCGGAGATCATGGACCAGCAGAGAAAGGCTTTTATAGATGGAGCAATTAAGAATAACATCGATAAGCGCATTGCAGAAAAGATCTTTAGTCTAATCGAGCACTTTGCGGGGTATGGTTTTAACAAAAGCCACTCTGCCGCATACGCGATGATCTCCTACAGGACCGCATACCTAAAGGCAAATTATCCGGTTGAATTCATGACTGCGCTTCTAACAAGCGAAAAAGATAACACAGACAAGATAGTCGAATATATCGACGAGGCAGAGCTCATGGGCCTTAAGATACTGCCCCCTGATGTAAATGAGAGCTTTGCAAACTTTACAATGGTCGGCAGGGATTCTATCAGGTTCGGGCTTGGCGCAGTAAAGAACGTTGGTCAGACAGCAATAGATTCTATTATAGAAGCAAGAAAGTCAAAAGGGCCATTTAAGACGCTTTATGAATTTTGCGAACGCACGGATTCGAGGCTCGTAAATAAAAAGGTGATAGAGAGTCTTATAAAATGCGGCGCATTTGACAGCCTGAATCTAAAGAGGTCGCAGATGATCGCAATGCTTCAGAGGGCGATGGATACGGCAAATACAATACAAAAAGAACGCTCCATTGGCCAGATGCTTCTTTTTAGTGATCAGGCAGATGTCGTAAATAATGACGTGCCTGATATTAAAGAGTGGCCGGAAGGCCAGCTCCTGCATTTTGAAAAAGAGATGCTGGGTTTTTATATTACCGGCCACCCGCTTGCCAGGTATGAAAAGATCCTGCAGGAATATTCAACTGCTGATTCATCAGGGCTTAAGGAGCTTGGCGATGGGGCAAAGATAAGGTTTGGAGGTATAATCAACAAGGTAAAAAATACAGTAACCAAACGCACTGGCGAGAAAATGGCAATAATGATGATGGAGGATCTTGAGGGGGCCGTAGAGGTACTGGTCTTTCCTGCCTCATACAAGAATGTCTCAAAGCATGTGCGGCCAAATTTTGCAGTCTTTGTAGAGGGCCGGCTGAATCTGAGAGAAGATCGGCCAAAAATAATCGTGGAAGACATAGTGCCGATCGAAGAGGCGCGGCGGCGATTTACAAAAAAACTTACAGTAAATATTGTTTCAATAGGTATGGAAAATAATGTCCTGGAGGACGTGAAAAAGATCTTTGAACGCCACAAAGGAAACATCCCGGTATACCTCAGTGTTTCTACCAAGAATAACGGCTCATACAGCATAGTCGTTGACAAAGGCCTCTTCATAAGCCCCACCAATGACCTTGTCTCAGAGCTCGAAGAACTCGTCGGCCGCGATCATATCAAATTCGAGTAACCCCGCTTAATTCTATTGACAAGTTCCCGCCTGTCATGTTACACTACCCGTTGTAAATCAAGCAGATAGAACAAAAGGAGGTATTTGCATGACCAAGAAAGATATTGTACTGAAGATCTCGGAGGAGACTGATATCAAACAGATCGACGTAAAGGCCGTTGTTCAAAAGACTTTTGATATTATTGTCGATGCCCTGGCACAAGGTAAAAGGATAGAGCTCAGGAATTTTGGCGTATTCAAGACCAAGTCCAGGAAAGGCCGTATGGGCCGAAACCCAAGGACAGGTCAGCAGGTCCCTGTGGACCCAAAGCGCGTCGCTGTGTTTAAACCAGGGTTAGTGATGAAGGCCAAAGTGAAATAATCGCGGAAATACGCGGAAGCCTCCGCCTACGGCGGAGGACGCGGAAAAACGCGGAAGCTCTGTTTGAGTTTCAGCGTAGTTCAGCGTTATGTTCCGCGTGGTTCAGCGATTAACCGTTAACCATACTATGTTAAAAGCACTCCGCGGTACAAAAGATATTCTTCCTGACGAAGCTCGATTATGGCAGTACATTGAAGCTTCTAGCAGGTATATATTTTCTATATATGGGTATAAAGAGATACGCACGCCCGTGATCGAAGAGGCGTCCTTGTTTATCAGGAGCATTGGTAATGCTACTGACATAGTGCAGAAAGAGATGTATGTATTCACAGACAGAGGAGGCCGCCAAATTGCGCTAAGGCCAGAGGCAACTGCGTCTGTGGTCCGCTCATACATAGAAAATTCCATAGGGAACAAGGAAGGGCTTTCAAAGTTATTCTACATCGGCCCTATGTTCAGGAGCGAGCGGCCGCAGAAGGGCAGACAGCGCCAATTTCATCAGTTAGGCGTAGAGGCAATTGGTTCAGATGCTCCATTGCTTGATGCTGAGATCATTCTACTGGCCGGTGATTTGTTAAAGAAATTAAACATCCATAATTTTAAGATAAAGATAAACAGCCTTGGCTGCAAAAAAGACAAAGAAAAGATACTGGAAGATCACAGAAAAGCCATAAAGCCGCACTTAAAGTCACTGTGTGATGAGTGTAACGAGCGCTACGAAAAGAATGTGCTCAGGGTATTTGATTGCAAAAATCCTGAATGCCAGAAGATTGTCAGTAAGATTGATGCTGCCAATAGCTTGTGTAAGGATTGCGAAGGCCATTTTAAGAGCGTAAAGAGCGCATTGGACGAACTTAAGGTTGCCTATGAGGTTGATCCCAGGATAGTAAGAGGCCTTGATTATTACACAAAGACAGTGTTTGAAATAGTTCAGGAAGACCTGGGCGCAAAGGATGCTATATGCGCTGGCGGCAGATACAATAACCTGATTCAGGACATGGGCGGCAAGTCCACGCCTGCTACAGGTTTTGCATTTGGGATCGAGAGGTTGATCCTGGCCATTAAGGATTCAGATGTTAAATCAGGGCCTTCGCTGGATGCATTTATAGCTATTGTGGACAAGGATAAATTTAAACAGGGCTTTGCGCTTCTTTCATCTTTGCGCAAAAAAGGCATTGCTTGTGACATTGACTATGAAGACAAATCTCTGAAGGCGCAGATGAGAAAGGCAGAAAAGCTTGGCGCGCGGTTCGTTATTATCTTTGGCGGAGACGAGTTTAAGAAGGGCAAGGTTGCGCTGAGGGATATGATGAAGAGAGAACAGAGGGAAGTAGAATTAGAGGATATTACTAAAGAGATTTGCGATTACACCGCGTAGGTGCGCACCGCGCACCTACGCGGTGTAATGGGTCGCAGAAAGGATTGTACTGGTGAAACGCACGCACACCTGCGGTGAATTGACAGAGCGGAATATCGGAGAAAAGGCTGCACTTTTAGGATGGGTGCATAAGAGACGCGACCATGGCAAGATAATTTTTATTGATATACGCGACAGATACGGTATCACCCAGGTCGTATTTTTCAAGAACAAAAAAGCAGAGGAGCTCCGCAGCGAATACGTGATAGGCGTGAGCGGCGCAGTGCAGCAAAGGCCAAAGGGAACAGAGAATACCAAGATTATCACTGGCCAGATAGAGCTTGCAGCTGAAGAGATCGAGATAATAAATACCTCGCTTACACCTCCTTTTGAATTAGATGAGATGTCTGAGGTGTCAGAAGAGGTCAGGTTGAAATATAGATACGTTGATCTCCGAAGGCCAGCCATGCAGAAAAATCTCTTTTTGCGGCACAGGGTCTGTAAGTTAATCAGGGATTTTCTGGACAAAGAGGACTTTATAGAGGTCGAGACGCCTGTCCTGACAAAATCTACGCCTGAAGGCGCCAGGGATTTTCTGGTGCCATCGAGAGTGAACTGGGGAAAGTTTTTTGCCCTTCCACAGTCCCCCCAGCTATTTAAACAGCTGCTCATGGTATCGGGGTTTGAAAAATATTTTCAGATAGCGAAGTGTTTCAGGGATGAAGACCTGCGCTCTGACAGGCAGCCTGAATTTACACAACTGGATATGGAGATGTCTTTTATTGATGAGGGTGCAATTTTCAGCATCACAGAAAAATTAATGTATCATGTCTTTGATAAAGCGCTTGGTCAAAAATTAAAGATACCATTCCCCAGGATGAGCCATAAGGAGGCAATGGAAAAATACAAGACAGACAAACCAGACCTGAGAAAGGATAAGAAGGGCTTTGAATTTTTGTGGGTTACGAGTTTTCCTCTGTTTAAATATGACGGGGAGAACAAGCGCTGGGACATGGAGCACCATCCGTTTACCTCGCCTGTGCAGGAAGACATGGATCTTATTGAAAGCGCGCCAGACAAGGTCCGCTCAAGGGCATATGACCTGGTGATCAATGGCGCTGAGATAGCGTCAGGCAGCATAAGGATCCATAAGAAGGAGCTGCAGGAAAGGATCTTTAAGCGCATAGGTATGGATATTACGCATGCAAGGGAGAGGTTTGGATTCTTATTAGATGCATTTAATTATGGCGCGCCGCCTCATGGCGGGATTGCATTCGGACTGGACAGGCTTTTGTCTTTGATGTGCGGCGCAGAGAGCATAAGAGAGGTAATAGCATTTCCTAAGACTCAGAAAGCAGCTTGCCCGATGACAGAATCACCGTCTTCGGTTGATGATAGACAGTTAAGGGAATTAGGGATCAGGGCATTAACTAAAAAAGTAAAGGAAAGGGGGTAAGTAATGAAAAGATTTATAGCTTACAGCTTACTGCTTATAGCTTTTTTGCTATCTGGTTGTGTCTCAAGGGTAGTTCCTCATGATGTTGACAGGGTGGATCAGGAATTAGCAGGCAATAGAGGCATAATAATGGGCCAGGCAAGTAGTGAGCCAGTCGCTGAGAGAAAGAAGACAAGGAGGATATATAATCTGGAAATAGAGTTACCTTACAGGGAGCAACAAAAATCAAGCAGGAAGGCCATTAGAAGTAAAAAATACACAGAAAAGAAAAAGGCCTTGCAGGAAAAAGGCTCAGGGAAATTGAGTTTTTCAAAGGGGCCTCAGGTGGTCTATAAGACGCCCGCTTCAGCGGGATTGAAGTATCAGGGAGAGTCAGGCGCTGGCATCCTTATAAAAGGCGTTCAGGGAAAAGAAAAAGAAGAGACGATCTATGTGGTAAAAAAGGGAGACACGCTCCAGAAGATATCCAATAAGATGTACGGCACTACGAAGAAGTGGCAGAAGATTTACGAGGCAAACAAGAACATCCTTAAGGGCCCGAACATGATCAACCCGGGCCAGAAGCTGGTTATACCGGAGTGATCGCTGAACTTATCTCCCCCGCCGCGGGGGTGATCCACCCCCGCGGTGGGGGAGATACTGGCCATCCTAATACCTTTAAAGGATGGGCTTTATCGCCGAAGGCGATTTTCTTGCAGTATAGGAAAGTATATCCCCCCTTGTTTTGTTTTGCTTCGCTCAACAAAACAAAACAGGGGGGACTGCGAAAATCGCTTAAAAGTTATCGCGAAGCGATTTTCTTGAATTTCAAACGAGGTATCCATGAGAAAACTGTTAAATAAGAAACCAAACAAGAACCCCAACATCCTTTCTCACTTCATAATAGCCACGCTCACCTGTTTGAGCATAGTCACTATAATACAATGGGACAGGGGACTTTTTAAGGCAGAGTTTCATGAGGGCGACATAGCCCTTAGAGATATCTATGCGCCGTATGATTTTAATATCAGGGGAGAGCTGAACAGTGTTGCCATGGACATGGCAAAGAAAAAGGCGCAGGAAACGGTCTTGCCTATCTATACATATGATGAAGAGATCCAGGCCAGTGTCATAACCAAGGCCAATTCCGTCACTGGTTCCCTGAAGTCTTTGAAAGATACACCGGACATATCCGAGGATGACCTTTTATCAAAGACAAAAGAATTGGCGCCGCTGTATAACCTTTCAGAGGCGCTCTTAAGCAGCATTATAAAACTAAAAGACCTTGATAGATTTTTTAATTATTCCAAAGAAACCATAGAACATTTTATGCAGCAGGGCGTGATATCTACTGTTTATTATTCAGCGCTAAAAGATCGGGGCGCAGGGACGATCAGGGTCATAGAGAAGGCAAGCGGCAATGAAAAGGTGAGGTTTTCAGAAGACCTTTTTACACTCGAGGATCTAAAGGAAAAGGTAAAGGCCCTGTCTTATTCCGTTGTTAAGGACAAAAAGGAGAGGGATGTAGTAACAGATTTTGTTAATTCAATCTTGAATGTAAACCTCATATACGATAAAGAGGCCACAGAGTCAGAGAAGAGGCTTAAGGCTGAAGATGTCCAGCCGATCTACAACATTATAGAGGTCCAGAAGAACGAATCAATACTCTCAAAGGGCGAGCGCATAGGAAAAGACCACATTGAAAAACTCAAGGGCATTGAACAGAGCGAGCCATCTGTAATGAAGGCAGGCGGCGTATTTGCTGTCCTGATACTCGTCGGTCTTTTCATGCTGCTCACAGTGCTTTACTTAAAATTCTACGAACCCAGCCTTGCTGCAGGGAATAAAGAGCTGGTCATCTTGTCATTTATCACCATATTAATACTTATAGCAGCAAAGGTTATTGTTATCTCGCCGTGGCCCAGTAATCTCGTGCCAGTGGCAGTAGGGTCTATGCTTATAGCCATCCTTATCAATAGCCGCCTTGCCATAATCACAACATGCTTTTTGAGCATCTTGATCGGCATGATATCAGGCAACCGCCTGGACATAGCAGGCATGTCTCTCGTGGGCGGTATTATAGGTGTATTTGCAATGAAGGGCGTGAGGAGGCGTTCGCAGGTCATAACAGCAGGCCTGTGTGTTGGCTTTGCCAATATGAGTTATTTGGTTGGCATGGGACTGATAAGGGCATTGGACTTCAATACAGCTATTACTGAATCATTTTTTGGATTTATAAATGGCCTTATCTCAGCAGTTATTGTAACAGGGGTATTGCCGATCTTTGAAAACATGTTTAAGGTCACTACAGATATCAGCCTCCTTGAGCTCGCAGACCTGAACCACCCTATCTTAAAAGAGATGGTCATAAAGGCGCCTGGCACATATCATCACAGTCTTGTGGTGGGGAATCTTGCAGAGGCGGCATGCGAGGCAATCAAGGCAAACCCGCTTCTTGCCAGGGTGAGCTCATACTTTCATGACATAGGAAAGATTGAGAAGGCATCTTATTTTAGCGAGAACCAGTTAAGCCCTGCGGATTCAGCGCACGACAAACTGTCTCCTACGATGAGCAGTTTGATTATTACCAGCCATGTAAAGAACGGCGTTGAACTGGCAAAGAAATACAAGCTTAATAGAAATATAATGGATATCATAAACCAGCACCACGGCACAGGACTGGTCTTTTACTTTTTTAAGAGGGCGCTTGAGAAGGTCAAGGATGAAGAGGTGGGCGAGCAGTCCTTCAGGTATCCTGGCCCAAAGCCGCAGACAAAAGAGGCAGCATGCGTGCTTTTGGCTGACTCTGTTGAAGCGGCATCACGTACCTTAGATGACCCTACGTCATCCAGGATAAAGGGCCTTGTGAGAAAAGTCATAAACAATAAGTTTATAGACGGCCAGTTAGACGAATGCGAGCTTACACTTAGAGACCTTGAGCGGATTTCAGAGGTGTTTACGCATATCCTGACTGGAATATTCCATACAAGGGTGGAGTATCCGGAAGAGCCAGAAACAAAATAAACCACAGAGTAATGTTGGTTTATGGTTTATTGTTTATAGTTTATGGTAATAGATATACGAGATTTACAAGGCAAGGTAAAGATCGACGAGGCAAAAGTCCGGAGCTGTGCTCAACGCGTGCTGAGAGACATGGGCGAGGAGAGCGCTGAGTTGAGTATATTATTCGTCAACGATGCCTATATCAAGAGGCTGAACTCCAAATACAGAGACACAGATTCAAAGACAGATGTCCTGGCATTTTCAATGAGGCAGGGCGAAGGCATTTCGCGGCATAGTGAAATACTGGGGGATGTTGTGATTTCCACGCAGACTGCCAAAAGAGAAGCTGCCAGGAGAAAAGAACCTATTCAGAAAGAATTAGATCTGTACCTGGTCCATGGAATACTGCATCTATTGGGATACGATGATGAGAAGCCTGGCAATAGGAAAAAGATGAGGGCAAAAGAGAGGGAGTTATTGGGAGCGATATGAAGCGACAGAACATAGTCGAGAGCTTTAATTCCGCAATAGAGGGTTTCATCTATGTATTCAGGACACAGCGCAACATGAGGCTGCATTTTATAATCGGGCTCGGCGTAATCTTAATGGGGCTTTTCTTAAACTTTTCCTATCTGGAGCTCATTATTTTGTGCCTTACCATAGCGTTTGTCCTGTTTGCTGAGATGTTCAATACAGCGCTTGAGCACACCATAGACATTGTCAAAGAGGGCTTTCATCCACTGGCAAGGATCGTCAAAGACATCTCGGCAGGAGCAGTGCTCTTAAGCTCGATAGCTGCCATAATCGTTGGCTATACATTGTTTTCTGCCAGGCTCGGCGTCAGGCTCGAGGACAATGTAATCAAGATCCAGCAGTCAAGCTGGCACATCACCTTTATAATCCTGCTTGTGATTTTGGCGTTGGTGGTATTGAGCAAGCTCCTTCTTCACAGCGGGACTCCTTTAAGAGGCGGCATGCCCAGCGGCCATAGCGCCATAGCATTTTCAATATGGACTATACTGTCGCTTCTCTATCCCAGGAGCCTTGTTGTCTTTCTTGTCTTTATCCTTGCCTTTTTGGTAGCAAGGAGCAGGATCAGGGATAATGTCCATTCATTCCTTGAGGTCCTTAGCGGCTCAGCCTTAGGCGTCCTGGTGACACTGTTGATATTTCAGATATTAAGGAGATAATATGTTTTCAAAGATAAGGGCTAACTTCTTCACCGGGGCATTGATAGTAAGCCCATTGGTGCTTACATACTGGGTAATGTATTTTATTGTAGATAAATTAAATATGCTTCTGTTAGAGCCCTTTGCGGGTGTTTTTAAAAACCTGGTACCTGCTCAGAATATAGAGTTCTTAACAACATTCCTTACATTTATTTTGCTATTAGTCTTTCTGACTGGCATTGGTTTTGCCGCAAGGATAATAATCCTGAGGAACATATTTGGCTTTGGCGAAAAGATCCTCTACAGGGTGCCTATGATAAGCACGATTTACAGGACTATAAAGGAGATATCAGTTAGTTTCCTGGTCCAAAAGAATACTATCTTCCAGAGGGTTGTGCTTGTTGAGTACACGAGGAGAGGGATCTATCAGTTAGGGTTTGTCCTATCAGAGGCAGCAGGAGAGGTACAGAAAAAGACAGAAGGACTTGTCATCAATGTCTTTATCCCGACCACGCCAAATCCTACATCTGGCATACTGGCAATCGTACCGATAAAAGATACTATTCCTCTGGACATGTCTGTTGCAGACGGGATGAAGATGGTCATATCAGGCGGCGCAGTGGTTCCTAAAAACACAGATGGGCACAGATTAAAAGATACAGATGATCGCAGATAAATCTATCTGTGATCATCTGTAAAGCACGAATTCTACACGAAATCTATGATTATCTGTGCATTAATGAGCGAAGCGAATTAATGACGATACAAAAATCAGACGCAATACTCTTAAGGAAAAGGGATTTCAGAGAGACGAGTTTAATAGTAATGTTTTTTACAAGGGATTTTGGCAAGGTCAGCGGTGTTTTAAAGGGCGCAAGGGGCAGCAGGGCAAGGAGCAGCATAAATCCGTTATTCTTCTGTCTTGAGCAGATAGTCTTTTACGAAAAGAAAAAGTCAGACCTCTGTATCATATCTCAGTGTGAAGCCCAGAAGATCTTTTTAAATATCCTGAAGGATTGGGACCGGGCGTCGGTTGCCTATTACATCCTGGAACTAGTGGATAGGTTTACAGAGCCAGGAGGCGGCGCTGAAGAGATCTTTGAAGCCCTTCTGAATAGCATGATTGCGCTTGATGGTAAAAAAGAGCCAGGCGCGATAGCAAGGCTCTTTGAGGTGAAGTTTTTAATGGCGCTGGGGTTCTGGCCAGGCAGTGACAGCCTGAATCTTACAAAGGGAGCCTTATCCACCCTGGCTTACTTTGAAAAGGACGACTTGCAGCTTACCTCAAAGATAAAACTGACACGCGATGTGGGTAACGAGATTAAAAAGATTACCGGGAAGATAATAGAGGATAATCTGGACAGGCCATTAAAAACGGCGAGGGTGTTCAAATGAAAAAACTGACTTTCGTCCAAGTAATCGACAAGCTTAACGAATTCTGGTCAAGGCAGGGCTGTGTCATAGTCCAGCCCCTTGATACAGAAGTAGGCGCTGGGACATTTCATCCAGCCACATTTTTTAGATCATTAGACAAGGATCCCTGGAAGGCAGCCTATGTGCAGCCGTCAAGGCGTCCCACAGATGGCAGGTATGCTGACAATCCTCTGAGGATGCAGTATTACTATCAGTATCAGGTCTTGATCAAACCAAGCCCCAGGGATATAAAAAAGATATATCTGGATAGCTTAAAGGCCCTGGGCATTGATGTTAAGGGGCATGAGGTGAGGTTTGTAGAGGATGACTGGGAATCACCTACGTTAGGCGCCTCAGGCCTGGGCTGGGAGGTATGGCTTGACAGTCTGGAGATAACACAGTTTACATATTTTCAGCAGGTCGGAGGCAAGGAACTGGATTTAATATCCTGCGAAATCACCTATGGCCTTGAGCGCATATGTATGTTTATCCAAAATAAATTTAATGTCTTTGACCTGGACTGGCAGCATGGCGTTAAGTATGGAGATATGCACATCCGGCACGAGACAGAGTATTCTAAATATAACTTTGAAGAAGCAGGCATAGACATGCATCTGAAGATGTTCGAATCCTTTGAAAAAGAGGCGCTAGTGCTTTTGGATAAGGACCTGGCCTATCCTGCCTATAGTTTTGTATTAAAGGCATCACATGCCTTTAATATCCTTGATGCGCGCGGGGCTGTCAGCCAGAGCGAAAGACCGCGCTACATAGGCAGGGTCCGCACCCTAGCCAAGAAATGCGCAGAGCTGTATCTGGGCAATCGTTGAACTTACGCGGAAAATAAAATGAAAGACACTCGGGATTTTTTATTAGAGATAGCGACCGAAGATATGCCGGCAGGGTATGTGAGGCCTGCGCTGAAAGATCTGGAGCAGTCTTTTTCAAAAGGGCTTGAGGCCTCAGGCATAGGTAAGTTCTCTCCTGTGTCATTCGGCACAAAGAATCTCTTGATCTGCTATATAAAGGGCCTGCCTGTTGCCCCGGAGGCATCATCAAAAGAAATAGTGGGCCCGCCTAAAAGAATTGCATTTGACAAAGACAATAACCCTACAAAACAGGCCATTGGCTTTGCGAAAAATCAGGGCGTGGAAACAGGGGATCTGAAGGTCAAAAAGACCTCAAAGGGCGAGTATATGGTTATACAGAAGAAAGAACAGGGCAGGACGGCCAAAGAGCTCTTGCAGGAAAAAATCCCTGATATTATAAAAGGGATCCGTTTTCCAAAGACCATGAGATGGGATGATTCTGGCCTTAAGTTTGCAAGGCCCATAGAATCAGTGCTTGCGCTGTTTGGAAAAGAAAGACTGAATATTAAGATAGGAAATGTCCCCCAGAAAAAAGTAGCCCCTCTATTCCCTTCGCAATACTTGAAAAAGCTGAAAAAAACATGCATGATAGATTGGAAAAAGAGAAAGAAAAAGATAAAGGATAAGATACTGAAGGCAGTAAAGGGGATCGGCGAAAAAGCCATTGATGAGAATCTCCTGGGAGAGGTAACATTTATGGTTGATTCCCCGGAAGTATTTGTCGGGGAGTTTGATAAAAAATTTCTCGACTTACCCGGCGGCGTGCTCAAGGCCAGCATGGCAAAGCATCAAAGGATATTTCCTGTTTCAAAGAACGGCAGGCTCATAAATAAGTTTATAGCTGTTGTGGACGGGAAAAAGAGAAAGAATAATAAGGTGAGAAAAAATTATGAAAAGATTTTAGAGGCAAAGCTTAAGGATAGCCTGTTTTTTCTCAACGAGGATACAAAAAACCCCCTCTCAGATAATATTTTACAATTAAAAGACTTGATTTTTCACAAGGGATTAGGTAGTATGTTTGAAAAAATCGAACGCCTGAAAAAACTTTGTTCTTTTATTTGCGATAAGTCAGGCGAGAGTTCTTTGAAAACTGATATAGAAAGGGCAGCTGAACTTTCAAAGATAGACCTTGTAACTCATATGGTGGGAGAGTTTCCGAGTCTTCAGGGAGTAATGGGCGGAGAGTATGCATTGCGAAGCGGTGAGAATAAGAATGTAGCAACAGCAGTAAGAGAACATTACCTGCCCCAGGGCGCGGATGATGGCTTGCCGCAGAGTAAAGCCGGCGCTATCCTTGCTATTAGCGATAAGATAGATAATGTGGTTGGTTTTTCAGGAATGGGCGTAGGCATGGAAAAGATTAAGATTAGCGGCAGCTTAGATCCTTTTGGGACAAGAAGGAATGCCTTCGGAATAATCAGAATTATAAAGGATAAATCATTTAGACTAAATCTCGACGAATTAATCGAAAAGGGAATTGAATTATACGGGGTAAAGATCAAAGTCGACACCGTTAAATTTAGAAATCAGATAGTCGATTATGTAAAAGACAGGATTGATTTTTTGATGGGAGACGTAAGGCCGTTGGAACTCAAGAAGGCAGTCCTTAAAAGCGGATCTTTTGATGTAGCTGATATTTTTAAAAGGCAGGAGGCGCTTGTAGGTATAAAAGAAGAAAGATATTTTCTGGAGGCAGCCAAGGTAGTAGAGAGGACGGGCAATATACTAAAGGGCGCGAAGAAAGAAAAGATAGGCGAGGTAGAGGAGGGGCTTTTTAAGGAGGGCCCTGAACGCTTAGTCTGGGATGCATATTTAAATTCAAAAAATAAAATACAGGATCTTATTAAGAAAGAAAAGTATGACGAGGCAACCAGGGAATATGCCGGCGCATTTTATGAGGTATTGCATGATTTCTTTGGAAAGGTGCTTGTGAATACAGAGGATGGGCCGCTGCGTTTGAATCGTCTTGCTATGATGAAGGCGATAAACGCGCTATACACAGAGCGCGTCGCAGATCTGGCGTTATTGCCGCAAATAGTGGTGAAATAAAATGAGAGGAGTTAAGTAAGATGGCGGGGAAAATGGTTTACTTTTTTGGACAAGGAAAGGCAGATGGAAATGCAAAGATGAAGGCGCTTCTTGGAGGCAAAGGCGCTAACCTGGCAGAGATGACAAACATGGGCGTCCCTGTGCCGCCAGGTTTTACTATTTCAACAGAGGTGTGCGATCATTATTACAAGCACGGCAAAAAATATCCAGGCGATCTCCAGAAACAAATAGACGCCAACATTGCCAAGCTGGAAAAGGCAATGGGCGCAAAGCTCGGAGATATTAATAACCCGCTTCTTGTCTCTGTAAGAAGCGGCTCAGCTGTTTCTATGCCAGGGATGATGAACACAGTCCTTAATCTGGGGCTTAATGACGAGGCAGTTACAGGCCTGGCCAAAAAGACAAGAAATGAGCGCCTGGCATGGGATGCATACAGGCGCTTCATAGATATGTTTGGTGGTGTCGTGATGGGAGTTAACCATGAACACTTTGAAGAAAAAATGGCCGCCATAAAGAAAAAATACAAGGCTAATGTGGACAATGACCTTACTGCGTCACAATTAAAAGAGCTTGCGGGAGAATATAAAAAGGTATATCAGGAGCATGTTAAAAAACCTTTTCCCAGTGATGCCAGGGAGCAGCTCATGGCCAGTGTCAAGGCAGTGTTCGGGTCATGGAATACAGAAAGGGCAGTGATCTATAGAAGGATAAACAAGATAACAGGCCTTTTAGGCACAGCTGTCAATGTCCAGGCAATGGTGTTTGGAAATACAGGAAATAATTCAGGCACAGGCGTTGCCTTTACACGCAACCCATCTACCGGCGAAAATAAATTCTTTGGAGAGTTCCTTATAAATGCGCAGGGAGAAGATGTAGTAGCAGGGATAAGGACGCCTGAACCCATCAGTGATTTAAAAAAGGAAATGCCAAAGGCCTATAAAGAGCTGGATGGCATAAGACGCAGGCTGGAGAAGCATTACCGGGATATACAGGACATTGAGTTTACTATCCAGGAAGGCAAGCTCTACATGCTGCAGACCAGGACAGGTAAACGCACTGGGCTGGCAGCAGTAAAGATAGCCTGTGACATGGTGAATGAGAAAATGATCACGCCCAAAGAGGCATTGATGAGAATAGAAGGCGATCAGCTCAATCAGCTTCTCTTTCCTATATTTGACCCAAAGGCAAAATCAAGCTCTACTGTGATTGCAAAGGGCTTGCCTGCCGGCCCTGGCGCAGCGTCGGGACAGGTGGTCTTTACTGCCAGGGATGCAGAGGAGTGGAAGAAGAGAGGTAAAAAGGTTATCCTGGTGAGGCATGAGACCTCTCCTGAGGATGTTGCAGGCATGGATGCCGCAGTGGGTATTTTGACTTCTACAGGAGGCATGACCTCGCATGCTGCTGTCGTAGCAAGGGGATGGGGCAAGTGCTGTATAGCTGGCTGCAGCGCCTTAAATATCAATTATGCAAAGAAAGAGATAAGGGTGGGCAATAGAGTAATAAAGGAAAGAGATTTTATTTCCATGGACGGCTCTACAGGAGAGGTGATGCTGGGAGATGTAAAAGCTACATCAAGCCCTGTTATTGCAGGCGTCGCAGAGGATAATGCGGCTGCCAGGAAAAACGAGATCTACAAGATGTTTGTCCAGGTGATGAAGTGGGCAGACCGGTATCGTAAAATAAATGTGCGGGCGAATTCAGACACGCCAAAGGATTCAATGACAGCGCGCAGGCTCGGCGCAGAAGGCATAGGCCTTACAAGGACTGAGCATATGTTTTTTGAAGGCGAGAGGATCTGGGCAATCCGCGAATTTATACTTGCGCAGAATCTTGCAGCAAGGGAAAAGGCCCTGGAAAAATTATTGCCATATCAGCGCAAGGATTTTGAGGGCATCTTTAAAGAGATGGATGGATTGCCAGTTACGATCAGGCTTTTGGATCCGCCACTGCACGAGTTTTTGCCTAATGACGAAGCAGGCGTGAGCGAGATGGCCAAGAGGATGAATGTTTCAGCTGAAGAGATAAATGACCTTGTCAAAAAACTGCATGAGATGAATCCCATGCTGGGCCACAGGGGCTGCAGGTTATCTATTACCTATCCTGAGCTTTGCGTTATGCAGACGCAGGCCATTATGGAGGCAGCATGCAATATGGCTAAAAAAGACATCAAGGTCTTGCCTGAGATAATGATACCTCTTATAGGCACAAAGGCAGAGTTTGATTATCTGGAAGCCATTGTGCGCGAGACCGCAGAAAAGGTTATTAAGAAGGCAGGGAAGAAGGTTAAATATCTGGTAGGCACAATGATAGAGATCCCAAGGGCAGCGCTTACAGCTGATAAGATCGCTGAAGGCGCTGAGTTCTTTTCTTTTGGCACAAATGATTTGACCCAGATGACATTTGGATACAGTCGTGATGATGCAGGGGTGTTCCTGCCGGATTATATTGAAAAGAAGATACTGCCAGAGGATCCTTTCCAGAGCATAGATCAGGACGGCGTGGGTCAGCTGGTAAAACTGGGAATTAAGCTCGGCAGAAAGACGCGAAAAAAATTAAAGGTAGGTATTTGCGGAGAACACGGTGGCGAGCCAAAGTCTGTGATATTCTGTCATAATGCAGGCATGGATTATGTGAGCTGTTCGCCGTTTCGCGTGCCAATAGCCAGGCTGGCTGCTGCGCAGGCCGCCATTAAAAACGGGAAGTAAGGGAGAGCATAGTGGATGCTATCAAGCTTTATCTAAGGGCGATCAAGGACATACCTCTATTAACCGCAGAAGAAGAAAGGTCTCTTGCGCGAAAAATAAAAAGAGGGGATGCTAAGGCGCGCAGGAAGATGATCCAGTCTAATCTCCGCCTTGTCATCAACATTGGCAAGCGATACTCAAGGCTCGGCGTGCCCATGATGGACGTTATAGAGGAAGGCAACCTGGGCCTTATCAAAGCAGTGAAGAAATACAATCCTTACAAGGGATACAGATTCAGCACTTATGCTGCCTGGTGGATAAAGCAATATATAACGCGCGCCATTGCCAACCAGGGTAAGACAATAAGGATCCCGGTTTACATGACTGAGATCATTAACAGGTGGAAGAGGATAACAGAGCAGTTGACACAGAAATATGGCAGAAAGCCCAAGGCAAAGGAAATAGCAAAGAAGATGAGGATGCCGATAAAAAAGGTGCGGGAGATAAGCGAGATAGCCACAAAGATCTCTTCATTAGACGCGCCTATTGGTGATGACGGCACAGGGCAGTTTATGGATCTTATAGAAGATGAGTCAAGTTCATCGCCCATGGAAAACGTGACAGATACCCTGCGCCGCGAAAGGGTGGATAAACTGCTTGACCGCATGAATGACAGGGAAAAGAAGATCCTGGATCTGAGGTTTGGGCTTACAGATGGCACAACGCATACACTTGGGGAGACAGCAAAGTTTTTTGACATAACCAGGGAAAGGGTGCGTCAGATAGAGAGCGCCGCGCTTGAGAAGTTAAGAATATTCATTATCCAGCAAAGCGGCGAGCTCGGCGAATACTAACTTTACACTTGAGTAGTAGGCCAGGTTTAAACCTGGCCTACTACTTTACTAAGCGTAAAGTTAGCGATTAGATAAGGAGGAAGGCGTGGAGGATTTAAAGAATTACATTCGAAATATACCGGATTTTCCAAAAAAGGGAATACTGTTCAGGGACATCACGACCCTTTTGAGCAACAAGGAAAAGTTCAAAGAGGTCATTGATGAATTAGCGAAACGCTATTCAGGCAAGAACATCGATGCAGTTGTTGCGATCGAATCGCGTGGATTTATCTTTGGGGGCGCGCTGGCTGAAAGGCTTGGCGCAGGATTTGTGCCAGTCAGGAAAAAAGGAAAGCTGCCGCACAAGACCCTGAGCGCTACTTATTCTTTAGAGTACGGAGAAGACACGCTCCAGATACATGAAGATGCGCTTCAGCCTGGCGCAAAGGTTTTATTGATAGATGACCTTCTTGCGACAGGCGGCACAATGGCTGCAGTTATAGAGCTTGTGAAAAAGCTAAAGGCTGATATTATCGAATTAGCCTTTGTAATCGAATTGACAGATCTTAAGGGCAGAGCCAATCTAAAGGGTGTTCCGGTTTATTCGATGGTGAAATATTAAACATTCGTCCCAGTAGCTCAGTTGGATAGAGCGTAGGTTTCCTAAACCTAAGGTCGGAGGTTCGAGCCCTCCTTGGGACGCCAAGCTTTGCGAAGCAAAGCTTGGTCCTGAGCAAGCCAAAAAATTTGACGAACAGGAAAATTTTTGGCGCGTCGAAGGGCCAATGACAAGCAGAAGCAAATTTTGGTCCCGAGCAAGGCCAGCGAAGTTGGCCGCGTCGAGGGGCCAAGCAATAGACAGGAAAATTTTTGGCGCGTCGAAGGGCCAATATCAGATAGGAGAAAGTTATGATTGATCTACACACACATAGTTTGTTAAGTGACGGGGTGCTTTTGCCTTGTGAACTTGCTAGGAGGGCAGAGGTAAAGGGATATAAAGTGATCGGGATTACAGACCATGCTGATGCATCGAATTTGGAATTTGTCATAAGCTGTGTCTTAAAGGCATGCAAGGATATAAATAAAAATTGGAAGATCAAGGCGATTCCCGGAGTTGAGCTGACTCACATGCCGCTTGAGAGCATTAAAGATGCAGTAAAGCTTGCGCGCTCAAAAGGACTAAAATTAGTGCTTGTGCATGGAGAGACAATCTATGAGCCAGTGCTTAAAGGCACAAACAAGGCTGCAATACTTTCTGAGCCAGACATCTTGACCCACCCCGGCCTTATATCATTAGAGGATGCAATGCTTGCCGCGAAAAAGAGAGTGCACCTGGAGATATCCGGCCGCGTTGGCCACTCCCTTACCAATGGCCATGTGGCAGGTGTGGCAAGGCAGGCAGGGGCTAAGCTGGTCATTAATTCAGACGCGCATGAGCCAGGAGACCTGCTTACAAAGGGGTTCGCAAGGGAGATCCTGGCTGGGGCAGGGCTTAGTCAGAAGGAGGCGCAAGGGGTCTTGAGGAATTCCCAGGAGCTGGCCTGTAGCTTAATTGCATAGCGCCCCCCTTGTTTTGTTTCAGGTTCTGTCAAAAAGAAACCACAGAGAACACAGAGATTTTTTAAATTTTGAACAAAAAGGAAAGAAGTATTTGGAAAAATCTGGGGTTAGCTTTAGCCGCCACTCCAATAGTATCCTTTGTCGGCCTTAGTATCATTACTTTAATGATTACTGAAAGAACAACATATTGCGAAAAGTTTTTTAAGAAAGAGTTTGACAATACACCAAAAATAGTGTATACTTTATAGTGAGGGTTAATGCATGTACAAAGTAGAATTTTACGAAGATAGAAAAAAAGAATGTCCTGTAATTGAATTCTTGGAGGACATTCAACCGAAGATCGCGGCAAAGGTTGCAAAGTGGATTGAGAAACTTGAACAGGAAGGGCCAAATTTACCTCGGCCTTATGCGGATATAGTGCGAGGTAAAATTAGAGAGCTTAGAGTGGGTTTTGGTTCGAATGAATATCGATTTTTATATTTTTTCTTTGGGAAGACGATTGTTATTACTCATGGTTTTTTAAAAAAGACGCAGAAAGTTCCTGAAGGTGAGATTAAAAGAGCAGGCCGTTATATGAAAGATTTTTTACAAAGAAACAAAGGGGGTTGATGTAATTATGAAAGGGACAGTAAAGTTTAGGGATTATTTAAAGAAGAAATTAGAAGATCCGGAGTTCAAAAAGGCATTTGATGAAGAAGAGATTTATGCTTCTTTGGCTATTCAGATAGCTAAGATTAGACAAGAGAAAAATTTGACTCAAGAAGACTTAGCTAAAGAATTGCACACTACTCAACAGACAGTATCACGTCTGGAGGATATTCATAATACAAGTTATTCTTTACGAACATTGATTAAGCTAGCGAGGGCATTGGATAAGAAGTTAGAAGTACAGTTAGTTTAAAATTTTTTTCTCTGTGTCCTCTGTGGTTTATTTTATATCCTTTCATGCTTTATTTGATACTACCTTATTTCGCTTCGCCCCTAGAAATTTGCGAAACAAATTTTGGCTTGACAAGCTTGTATATATAAGGTATACTTTCATTTCAAATAGGGAAAACAGGCTATACCGCCATAGACAGCCTTAATAAAGGCAGGAAAGGAGGGGGTAATTTAATTAGCCAGGGGCAGTCAAAAACATGGCGATATATAATAAAGTAAATAGAACATATCTTTAGGGAAACCTAAAAAGAATAAATCGAAATTAACCAAGGAGGAAAACCAAATGAAGCGATTAATGATATTATGCGTTATCATGACAGCAGTCGCTCTAATCGCAGGACCTGCGTTCGCAGAAGTACAGAACGTAAAGGTATCAGGCGACGTGAACGCTGGTGGCGTGTATCGCAATAGCTACAACCTGTATCCTGCTTCAAGGAATGCCTTAACTACCAGCGGTGAAGAAGGCCAGGACAGTGATAACAACAACTTTCTTTACACACAGGCAAGGGTCAGGATAGATGCTGATCTTACTGACAATGTAATGGCAACTATTCGGTTGTTATCAGAGTATGACTGGTGTACAGAGAGTAATACAGCTGGTGATGGTGACAATTTGGATATTGATCTTGCCAATGTTACGTTAAAGGAAGTATTTTACGCTCCTTTGACAGTGATCGTAGGTAGGCAGGAACTAAGGTATGGAACTGCTTTTATCATTGGCGATCCAGACACCAATGGAACTTCAGCAGATTCTAATTTTACAGCAGCTGATCTGAGCTTGCGCAAATCCTTTGACGCTGTAAGGGCAATATTAGACTATAACCCTTTAACAGTAGAAGGTATCTTTGCCAAGATAGATGAGCAGACTGGAGCAGCTACTCTGCCAAACACAAACGAAAATGATGATGAAGATCTTTTTGGCGTAAACGTGGCTTATGATCTCAGTGACAACAATGCAGAGGCAGAGGCATACTGGTTCTTAAACAGAGATCAGAACCAAGACGCAGCTACTGCTTCTACATCTCACAATACACCTGGTCATGACATCCACACCTTTGGCTTAAGAGGCAGTATCGAGCCAATGGAGAACTTGAATCTATTAGGTGAATTTGCATTGCAGCGCGGTGATTTTGAAACTGCTTCACAGGATTCAGTAACCGTAAAGAGAAAACAGGAATCATTAGCATACCAGGTAGCTGGTGATTTCACATTCGCAGATATAGAATGGATGCCAGTTATTAGAGCTGGTTGGACACACTATTCAGGAGAAGGCTTTGCTGATGACGGCGACTATAATGCATGGATTCCTCTATACGAGGACCAGACTCATGGCGTAGTTGCAAACTATATCCTGAGCGGTGTCAATGGCGGTCAGAATAGTAATGCTGACATATTAAACATTGGCGCAAGCGCTGATGTAATGGAAGACTTGTCTGTCAGTATTGATTATTACAACTTCTTGCTAGATGAGAAGCTGGTACAGGCAGCCAATACAGCTCTGGTGACTACACGTGGTTATAATTATGTCAATCTTAGCGAGGCCTCTATCTACGCGAATGATAGCGACGAGCTCGGTTATGAAATAGACATTGCATTAAACTATGACTATACCGAGGATGTAAAGATGGGGCTTTCAGCTGGTTGGTTCAAGCCAGGTAAAGCATTAGAGGGCGAAGTTTCTACCGAAAGAAATGACCAAACAGCTCTTCAGGTGTTAGCAACATTGGACGTGGCCTTCTAACCATTGTTGGAAGCTTTAAAAATCCGCCGAAGCATATCTGCTATGAAGTTTCTTCTTTGGCGAAGGCGGATAACTTGATTTGACAACGTGATTAATACGATCCCCTGGGGGAGTAATCCTCCAGGGGATTTTTTTTGGTGGGGCTGTCTCTGCTCAGCCCACTGGCTCTCGGGGACGCAAAAGTAGATATTAAGATGATAGCAGTAATTTTTCTTTCTTTGTTGGTAATGTGAATATATCGATAAACATGCTGTCATTCCCGCGGAAGCGGGAATCTAACTTGTTATGAAACAATATTATGTATATATTTTAGCAAGTAAGAAAAACGGAGTTTTATACATAGGCGTAACGAGTGATTTAGTAAAAAGAGTATATGAGCACAAAAACAATCTTGTCGAAGGATTTACAAAGAAGTATCATGTTCATAAACTTGTATATTACGAGGAAAACAACGATGTATATGCTGCAATAACAAGAGAAAAACAGATAAAGAAATGGAATAGAGCATGGAAGGTGCAATTGATAGAAAAAAATAACTCTGATTGGGGAGATTTATACTATAATTTACTATAGATTCCCTTCGCGGGAATGACAAGAGGAATGCGGGAATGACAATATAGATTCCCGCTTTCGCGGGAATGACCAGTGGGCTGAGCAGAAGACAGCGTGTGTTTTCTATTGATTTTATATACGAGATAGGGTAAGATATAACTCATGAGAAAACTATTTGTTTTAGACACGAATGTCTTATTACACAATCCCGATGCGATGAAGGTGTTTGTAGACAATGAAGTTGTCCTGCCCATTGATGTGATCGAGGAGCTTGATATATTCAAAAAGGACAATGACGAAAAAGGCAGGAATGCCCGCGCAGCTATAAGGACGCTGGATGAATTAAGGGCGCGCGGTAGATTAGGCAAAGGCGTGCCGCTCGAAAGCGGCGGCACATTGCGCATTGTAATGCACGCAGATATAAAAGGGCTCCTGGATCTTTCGCCAGAGGTAAGGGATAATAAGATCCTGATGGTTGCCTATGACCTCCAGCAAAAGGGCAACAAGGTAATATTTGTATCAAAGGACATCAATGCAAGGGTCAAGGCAGACGCCCTTGGCATAAAGGCAGTTGACTTTGAAAAGCAGAAGGTTGACATTGACCGGCTCTACAGTGGGTGGAAAGAATTACCGGTCAAGGGCAGTGATATAGATATTTTTTATAAAAAGAAGTTTCTTGCCGTAAAGATAGATAAGATCTTCCCGAATCAGTATTTTTTTCTTAAGGACGATGCTGATGAAAAACACACGGCCCTTGCAAGGTTTTCTTCCAGGCAAAATGGCATGGTGCCATTGAGGTCTGATGTGAGTGATGTATGGGGCGTGAAGCCCAGGAACAAAGAGCAGGCAATTGCCCTTGATCTTTTAATGGATGACAGTGTAAAGCTGGTGAGCCTGGTCGGAAAGGCAGGCACTGGAAAGACACTTCTGGCATTGGCAGCTGGATTAAAAAAGACCATTGATGAACATGCCTATAAGAGGATGCTTGTCTCAAGGCCAATAATCCCCATGGGCAGGGACATTGGCTATCTGCCAGGCACTAAAGAAGAAAAGCTCCTCAACTGGATGCAGCCTATCTATGACAATCTCGAATACATCCTTACCATAAGAAAGAGAAAAGAACACATAGAAGACCTGATTGATTCTGACCTGGTGCAGTTAGAAGCGCTTACCTATATGAGAGGCCGCAGCATACCAAATCAGTTTATAGTGATTGATGAAGCGCAGAACCTTACTCCGCACGAGATAAAGACTGTTGTGAGCCGCGCCGGCAATCATACGAAGATGGTATTGACAGGCGACCCTTACCAGATCGACAGTCCCTACCTTGATTCTTCTTCCAATGGCCTTAGTTATGCAGTAGAGAAGATGAAAGGCCAAGAGATGTTCGGTCATATCCTGCTTACGAGGAACGAGAGATCGAATCTCGCGAGCCTTGCCGCTGAACTCCTGTGATATTTGAGTATCCTGGTTGCAAGAGCGTAAAGTTAATCGAAAAAATTGCAATCGGTACACCGCGTAGGTGCACGGTGCGCACCTACGCGGTGGGTAGTGTCTATAACATACAGTCGACGAGTTTTTAGATTCCCACTTTCGTGGGAATGACAGCACCCCCTGATAGCTCACCGATTATAAAAAAATTGAAAAATTCTATTGACACGATTCTTTAAATACTTTATAATACTTATTAAATATCGATAAAAATCGTATAAAACCGAACAAGGGGAGGTGCTATATGCACAGGAAACTTTTTACACTTACGTTTGCTATCGCAATATTGGTTAGCTTAGCAGTAACAAAACAGGCGTTTTGTTACCGTGTGCCACCAGAAGAGAGTAATATCCGATATCTATATGTATTCGGAGAAGATGGCAAGAAGAGTTATGGCGCAAAAAAAGAACCACAGGTTGTGTTTGTAAAGATCCCTGCATCTTATACTGGCGAGGTAAAGGTTTCTGTATATGACCCTGACGCAGGCGGATACATAGACGAAAAGAGCGGGAAATGGAACACCGAGACCCGCTTTTCTATTTTTGGCGGCAAGAAAGCGTATACATCGATCGCTGGCCTGACAGAAGCAAAGATAGAAGATTTTTATCAGGGCACATTGATCCAGGCAGAAAAATTTTCAGAAGATAAAAAATATGATAAAAAGTTTTTCCATTTTTCACCATTGAGCGCTTCACAGGGTGAGAAGGTGGGGGATTTTGTATATTTCAAGATAGTTGCAGAAGGCCTTTCAGGAGACGACAACAATGTGTTTTCTTTGGAGGTGTCTCCTGAGACAGTAGAGGCATTTGCTTATTCTTTAAACCTGAGATTGGCAGAGAGTCGCGGCACAAAGATGGCGCTTTATCCAGAAATACCAGAGAGCGCGGCCAAGATAGTGGAATACAATTTTGACCTCGATGCATCTGGCGGGGCCATTGAGCTGTTTAGCGCATCCAAGGCATACAGGATAAAAGGTTCCAGCACTGGCATGTGGGCAAATACAAAGATAGACGTCCCGAAGAAAGATGCTGGTAAAAGATGGGTATATGAAATAACGAAGGCGACCCAGCCGAATGCAAACATGGCAATGTACCTTGCCAGCAGTGACGGTAATGCCATACCTGTATATTTTACACCAGGTGAAAGCGGGCCAAAGAGGGTATTTGTTGAGAAGAGGGTAGAAAAGGCAAAAGAGCCATGGCTGGAGTCAAAGATATCATGCAATACATTTACATTTGACGGATCTAAATCACATGACCCTGACAACCAGGCATTGGTTTATTTCTGGGATTTCGGTGACGGGACCACAAGCACTGAAGTGAGAGATATGCATACCTATAAGGATGCAGGCAAGTATCTTGTCCAGCTGACTGTCACAGATAATTCAGAGGCAGAGTGTAATACTGCTACGACACAGCAGTTAGTAAAGGTCAACCAGCCACCGTGCGCAGTGGCAGAAGGCCCAGAGATATCATGCGTGAATGACAAGATCGCTTTTGATGGCGCTCAGTCAACAGATAGTCCTGAGGACAAATTGACGTATAAATGGGACTTTGGCGACGGAGAAACAGCAGAAGGCGCAAAGGTAGAGCATAAATACGCAAAGGGCGGAAATTATTTAGTCACCCTTACTGTAACAGATGATTCAGGCACTATATGCGACACTGGCACAGACACATTGAATATAGCGGTCAATACAGCGCCTGTTGCAGATGCCGGGAAGGACCTGATTTTATGCAAGGTCAATCCAAGCGACCTGCTTGAGATTATGTTTGACGCAGGAAAGTCAAAGGATGCTGATGGAGACAAGCTGACTTATGTGTGGGACTTTGGCGACGGAGAAACAGCAGAAGGCAAAAGCGTGACACATAGATATGCAAAGGGCGGCGAGTACATAGCGAAACTCCTGGTCACTGACAACACAGACACAGATTGTAATAAATCCACTTCTACGAGAAAAGTTGTATTAAATAGATCACCGTTGGCGAGTGCAGGAGAGGATCAGGCAATATGCCTGGCAGATAAGGCTGAGTTCGATGCAGCGCTTTCACTGGACAACGACGGAGATACGCTTTCCTATACATGGGACTTTGGAGATGGCAAGACTGGAAAAGGGGAAAAGGTCTCTCATAAATACGTAAAGGGCGGCGCCTATAAGGTAAACCTGATAGTAGATGACGATAGCGGCACAGAATGTTCCAGCGCCTCTAAGGCCATAACAGTAGATGTAAACTCTACGCCTACTGCAAGGGTCGAGGCTGAAGAAATCGCCTGCGTCAAAGACGATATAAAGTTTGATGGCGCCTCGTCAAGTGATCCAGACGGTGACAAGATGAGTTATACATGGGATTTTGGCGATGGCTCTACAGCCAGCGGGTCCAATGTAAAGCACGATTATTCAGAAGGCGGATTATATAAGGTAAGGCTTTTTGTGGACGATAGCAAAGGAAGTGAGTGTTCAGGTTCGACAAATGTCCATTATGTAAGCGTAAATACACCTCCTGTGGCAGAGGCTGGTCCAGACCTTATGGTCTGCGTTACTGATGAGATAGAGTTTGACGCGACAGATTCATATGATGCAGACAATGACGATCTAAAGTATGTCTGGGATTTTGGTGATGGACAGACTGCATCAGGACCAAAGGTGACGCACGCATATAATCAGATAGGTACATACAAGGTCACATTGAGCGTGACTGACGATTCAGGGACAGAATGCAGCATTGCGACTGACACCCTTGTTGCTACGGTCAATGCCGAGCCGATACCGGTTATAGAAGTGATTTGAGGACATAATCCGCCTAAGGCGGACGAATTTGAGAGGCCCTACGTTATAATTGTTTGAGATAACAGTTTGCGCAGGGCCTTTTTTATGGTATGCTGATACTTATGACAAAAAAGCAGATTCTATTGATACTTTTATTTACACTGGCAGCATTTTTCATCGCATACCCATGCCTTGCTGAGACAAAGGAGCTTACCATTGTTTTCTCTGGTGATATGCGGGGCGAGCTGGAGAATTGTCACTGTCCAAAGGATGATTTTGGCGGCCTGCCGAGGAGGGCCGAGTACATAGCCGAGGTCCGGGAAGACGAAGATGATGTGCTGCTCTTAGACGTAGGCGACGTCCTGCCTTTACGCACACCAGATATTGACGAAATGACAATAAAGTATGACGCCTTTATTTCATTTAAGGCAATGGACATCATGGGGTATGATGTGATGAATATAGGCGAGAGCGACCTGATCCTCGGCGAAGAATTCTTAGAACAGAAGACAGAAAATCTTTCCTTTCCTTTAATATCCGCAAATATTGTAGATAAATTCACTGGTTCACCTCATTTCAGGCCATATGTAATAAAGACAATGGAGAATGGCCTGCGGGTAGGCATTCTGGGACTCGTAAACCAGAGGTATGTGATAAATTCTGATAAGCTGGACATCCTTTCATACATTGAGAGCGCTGATAGATATGTCGAGGATTTAAGATCAGAGAGTGATATAGTCATAGTGCTTGGGCACCTGGGCCTGCCATATTCAGAACACCTGGCAGAGGCAGTAGAAGGCATTGATGTGATACTGAACGGGCACTGGGATGTGGATAGCCAGGAGCCGATATTGATTGGGAAGACGCTGGTCATGTCAACAACGTATCACTCAAGAAAGATCGGAAGGCTGGACCTGAAGATAAAAAATGGCGCCGTTGCTTCGTATACCTGGGAATCCACACCGCTCGATGAAACATATGACGGAAATATTGTAATCAATAATCTGGTTTCACGATTCCCCAGCAAGACAGGTGAGGCCAGCAAGGTAAACTTTGCAATGATAGAAAAACTGGCAGACCAGAGGCCATTAAGGGTATCTGTTTTTTATTCCCCCGGGTGCAGGGCCTGCATGGAGATAGACAGGGACATATTGCCAGGCATAGAAGAAAAATACGGACAAGACATAGTGATAAAGCACTATGATGTGAGCCTGATGAATAATTATGAGCAGATGGTTAAATTAGAAAAGCTCTATGGCATAGAAGGCGGGTATGTCCCGGAGGTCATAGTAGCGAGAAATGTCTTAATGGGTAAAGAAGAGATAGTTTCGCGATTAGACAGTGTTATCCAGGAAGCCCTGGCCGATGCGCCTGATTTAAAAAAAAACGAAGAAATAGACTTAGAAGCAGTCCAGTACCAGCCCCCGGCATCATCAATAATCCTATCCAGATTTGAATCCTTAAGCGTATACGCAGTCCTGGCAGCGGGCCTCTTAGATGGCGTTAATCCATGCGCATTTACTACCATTGTATTTTTTATTTCGTTTCTGGCATTTGTCGGATACAAAAGGCGCGAGATGTTTTTTGCCGGCCTGTCTTTTGCGTTCGCAGTCTTTATTACGTATTTACTGATCGGGCTGGGTATATTCAGATTCTTAAGGGCAATGCATGGATTTCATCATGTTACACTGATACTCAATATATTCATAGCTGGCCTTGCGCTTTTACTGGGCGTCCTGAGCCTTGTGGATTACTTTCGATATAGAAAGACCAGGGATAGTAAAGACGTGATGCTGAAGCTGCCGCAGGCCATAAAGAACAGGATCCATTCTGTAATAGGCGCTGATTTTAGAGACAAAAAGTCCAGCTTCTTAAAGATCATATGGATTGCCTTTACAGCTGGTTTTATAGTGTCCATACTCGAATCTTTTTGCACAGGCCAGGTATATTTGCCTACAATCGCGTTTGTGCTCAGGATGCCGGAAAAAAAGATCTCCGCATTTTTATATCTCATCATCTACAACCTGTCATTTATCCTGCCGCTCATAGCTGTGCTTCTCTTAGGCCTTTTCGGCACGACCTCCAAGACTTTCACCAAATTCATGCAAAACCGTCTCGGCCTCGTCAAACTCGCAACCGCCGCACTGTTTTTATTCCTCGGAGCAACTCTCCTAATCTTTAGCTGGTAAAATTTAATATTTGACGCGGGGCCAGTTATAGAATAGACTTATTGTAGTTACTTTCACCGCGTAGGCGTATTGATACACCTACGCGGTGTATATGGTATCTAATATATGAATAAATTATATATATATCCAATAATATTATTTCTTTTTCTCGCCATGTCCGGCTGTGTAAATCGGGAGTATAATACAGCCACGGGCAGGGATGATATTATGTTTGTCAGCACTGAGTCTGAGATCAAGATGGGACGCAGTATAGCTGAGAGCATTGAGAAGAGTCCTGACATAGACCTGGACCCTGACCCATTGATGACAAAGAGATTAGAGGAGATAGGCCGGTCAATAGCCTCTGTCAGCGACAGAAAAGAGGTCAGCTATACCTTTAGGGTGGTGGACAAGGATGATGTGAATGCATTTGCCCTGCCAGGCGGGTATATCTTTGTTTTTAGAGGCCTCATAGAAAAGGTAGAGAGTGACGATGAACTCGCCTCTGTGATAGCGCATGAAGTGGCCCATGTTGTGGCCAGGCATTCTGTGAAGCGTTATCAAGGCGGGCTTGGATATACAGTGCTGCAGATACTCATGGTTGCGACTGGCGCAGGCGCGACTGAGGCAAGGAATACCAATGCTGCAATCGGACAGATGGTCATGTCATATTCAAGGGAGGACGAGGCGCTGGCAGACAGGATGGCCATCAAGTATTTGAAAAAGGCAGGTTATGACCCTATGGCAATGCTGAGCTTTCTTAAGAAAATGCAAGAGGTGCATCGGGATGCGCCAATAAGGCAGTATTCCAGCTATCGTTCGCATCCCATGATAGCTGACAGGATACGTATGGTCAAAGAAGAGCTTACAGGAGAGGTGAATTTTACAGACTATATGAATAAGCCGGTGGAATGAGGCCATCCCCCCTGCTTTCTTGCCCCCTGAAATTGCATTCGCAATTTCTATGGGCGAAAGCAAACAGGGGGGATAATTCGCACTTTCATAGAAGCAAAACAGAGAAGATCAAGTTATGAAAAATCAAAGATTTTTCATAACTTGAGTGCTCATTAAAGGAGATATAGATGTCCAGGATCTACGACTTTACAAAAGAAGAGCCATGGCGTATATTCAGGATCATGGCTGAATTTGTGGATGGGTTTGATGAGTTGTCTAAGATAGGTGATGCTGTTACTGTCTTTGGTTCAGCCAGGACAAAGCCCGCAGATAAATACTATAAGCTGGCTGAGGAGACAGCCGCGCTTTTGGCCAGGAACAACCTTGCCGTGATTACCGGCGCTGGGCCTGGAATAATGGAGGCGGCAAATAAGGGCGCCAAGGCCGCAGGAGGTGTTTCCATTGGCCTCAACATACAGGTCCCGATACTCCAGAAACCAAACGAGTTTATTACAAAGCTTATAGAATTCAGGTATTTCTTTTGCAGAAAGGTCATGTTTGTAAAATATGCAAAGGCATTTGTCATATTTCCAGGAGGATTTGGGACCATGGACGAGTTTTTCGAGTCAATAACCCTTATCCAGACCTTGAGGATAGAGAAATTCCCGGTCATACTAATGGGCAGCGAATACTGGAAGGGCCTGATTGACTGGATGAAGCAAGGCATGCTCGAAGAAGACCGTGTAGAGAAAAAAGACCTTAGCCTGTTTTCTATTGTAGACAAGCCTGAAGATGTCTTGAAGACAATAAAGGATTTTTATAATTCGCAGCCGCATAATTCGCAGACGCACTTGACATCTTCGATGTAAAGTGCTACAAGTTATTAAAGGAGGTGGATATGCCTAAGAAAAAGAAGAAGAAAAAGGTAGTGAAGAAGAAGGCCAAGAAAAAGAAGATAGCCAGAAAGACAAAGAAAAAAAAGGTTGTCAAGAAGAAGAAAAAGGCAGCAGGAAAGAAAAAGATGTCATTACTTGAAAAGGCCATTGCCTCTGGCGCATCAGTAGAAGAGGCCGGAGTCATCACGCATTATTTTCCACATGTTGAGGCCGCAGTTGTCAAGATGACAAGAGGGGATCTTTCCCTGGGCGACACAATTATTGTAAATGGCCATACAACAGATTTTAAGGCCAGTGTTAAATCTATGCAGTTGGAGCATGCGCCTATCAATATTGCAAAGGCTGGTCAGGAGATAGGACTGGGGGTTAATGCAAAGGTCAGGGAGCACGACGTTGTTTATAAGCTGCTTTAAAACACGAATTTAACACGAAATCTGTAATAATCTGCGTATAAAAAATTCTTTGAAGGGGTCACCTTGACAAAAGATATTTTGCGTGATATACTTCTTCTCTGAAATTATAATACCCTTTTTGGGAAGAAAGGAGGAATGAACATGCTTAAATTAAGAAGTAGGCATGGTTTTACGCTCGTAGAGATCATGATAGTAGTCGCAATCATATCTTTATTAGCAGCAATCGCAATACCGAACTTACTGCGGGCACGCCACAATGCTAACGAAGCAGCAGCTATCGCAGCTCTGAGGACCATCTCCACAGCTTGTGAGAGCTTTCGTTCAGCACAGACACCAACAGCATATCCTGCAAGCCTGGCAGCGCTAAGTACAGCAGTACCTCCATACATAGATGCTGCTCTAGCAGGCGCCACTGCAGCAGGGACCGCAAGACAGGGTTATTTTCATACCTATGTCATGGTAAACAATAACCAGTTTACCTGCACATCTAGCCCTGCAGCGCCAGGCACAACAGGCACTCGTATCTTTTTCGTGAACGAGACTGGTGTGATAAGGCTGAAC
>JAHILY010000021.1 GCA_018896815.1 Candidatus Omnitrophota bacterium
AAATATTCCTTAACAGCAATCATTGAACGGGAAGGTGATGGATACGTTGCTTTGTGTCCGGAGATAGATATTGCGAGTCAGGGAGATACTATTGAGCAGGCTCGTGAAAATCTACGCGAGGCATTGGAACTATTCTTTGAGGCCGCTTCTTCTAAAGAGATAAAGAGCCGAGTCCATGGAGAAGTTTATGTAACCAACATGGAGGTAGGAGTTGCCTAAGCTGCGTGTCCTTTCGGGAAAGGCTGTTTGTCAGATACTATCGAGGTATGGTTTTGTAGAAGTTCGTAGACGGGGCAGTCACATTGTAATGCAAAAGAAAGAATCTGGTGACACAACAACTGTGCCTGTACCAGATCATAGAGAGCTTCGTATTGGTACATTACAATCAATCATTAGGCAGTCTGGCATAAAAAGAAGTGAATTTGAGGCGTGAGTTTGTAAGTATGATTCTGAGTAGAAATGAGCTTCCATTTGAATGGGGATGTATATCTTCCGCAATAGATTCCGCAAGTAATTTTAAAACCCGCTTTTGAATTAACTTTAAAAGCGGGTTTTGAGAATACTTATTGACAAATACAAGGACTTTGCTATAATAACTTTATATTTAAATAGATCTTCGGGAGAGGGTGAAAGTCCCCACCGGTGGTATAGTCCACGAGTCCGCCAATGTTTTGTGGCGGACAGATCTGGTGAGATTCCAGAACCGATAGTTATAGGCTAGATGGGAGAAGAGGGCCGCAGATTACGCAGATCTAACGTAATTCTACGTGTCAGCAGATTACGCAGATAACCCGAAGATAAAACTTCGGGTTTATTATTTTTGGGAGCATTATGAGCTTCAACGCAGTCCAAGAAATAGTGAAAGATTTTAAAAAAGGCAGGATGGTTATTGTTATAGATGATGAGGGCCGCGAGAATGAAGGCGACCTTATCGTGGCTGCAGAATTTAGTGACGCAGAGGCAATAAACTTTATGATAAAACATGGCAGGGGCCTTGTCTGCGTGCCCATGGAAGGCAGGAGACTGGATGAGCTGGGCCTCCACCCTATGTTTGAAGACAGCCAGGATCCGTTCAAGACTGCCTGGGCGATTTCCATAGATGCGAAGAAAGGCGTGAAGACAGGTATATCTGCCAGCGACAGGGCAGTTACTGTGAAGACGCTTATAAATCCCAGGACAAGGCCGAGTGATCTGGTGCGGCCAGGCCATGTATTTCCGCTTCGCGCAAAGGATGGCGGGGTCTTGACGCGCGCAGGCCATACAGAGGCCTCGGTGGACCTTGCGAGGATGGCAGGGCTTTATCCAGCAGGTGTGATATGTGAGATAATAAAGGAAGACGGGAGCATGGCCAGGACACCTGACCTTGTAAAATTTTCAAAAAAGCACAGGATGAAGATCTGCACGATCGCAGACCTTATAGAATACAGGCGGCGCTCAGAAAAACTGGTGAGGCGCGTTGTTTCGACTAAATTGCCGACAGAGTTTGGGATCTTCAAATTACATGTATATGAATCTACTGTGGATGAGTTTCATCACGTAGTCCTTATAAAAGGAAATGTGCGCACGAAAAAGCCAGTGCTGGTGCGCGTGCACTCTGAATGCCTTACTGGCGATGTATTTGGCTCGAAGAGATGTGATTGCGGAGAGCAGCTTCATCAGGCAATGAAGATCATAAGCCGGAAGAAGAAAGGCGTGTTGCTCTATATGCGTCAGGAAGGAAGGGGCATAGGTCTCATAAACAAGGTAAAGGCCTATGCATTGCAGGATAAGGGGCTGGACACGGTAGAGGCAAATGAGGCGCTTGGATTTAAGCCTGACCTCAGGGATTATGGCATAGGCGCGCAGATACTTGCAGACCTGGGCTTACGAAGAATAGAGCTCATGACCAACAATCCTAAAAAGATAGTAGGGCTTGAGGGCTATGGGCTTGAGGTGGTAAAGAGGGTGCCTATTGAAACAGAGCCGACACGTCTGAACAGAAAGTATCTCAGGGTGAAAAAGGAAAAAATGGGGCATAAATTAAAGAAGGGGGTGTAACATGGTAAAGACAATTCAAGGCCAGCTGATTGCAAAAGGCAAGAAGTTTGGTATAATTGCATCCAGATTCAACGATTTTATCACTAATCGTCTTCTGGAAGGTTGTCTGGATACGTTATTAAGGCATGGCGCAAAGGAAAACGAGGTGCAGGTAGTATGGGTGCCTGGTTCATTTGAGATCCCGGTCATTGCGCATCGCATGGCAAAGTCAAAGAAATACGATGCCATAATCTGCCTGGGCACTGTGATAAGGGGCTCAACGCCTCATTTTGATTACATTGCGAGTGAGGCAGCAAAGGGTGTTGCGCATGTGTCTTTTTCAACAGGCATTCCAGCCATCTTTGGCATAATCACAGCTGATTCAATAGATCAGGCAATTGAAAGGGCTGGGACAAAAGATGGCAACAAGGGTCGTGACGCAGCCGTTTCAGCTATCGAGATGGCAAACCTGGTGGAAGAGATATAGCCATGAGAAAACGTACACTGGCGCGAGAGTGCGCATTAAAAATCTTGTATCAGATAGAGATCGGAAAGCATTCTGTTGATGAGGCCATTGAGGATTTCTGGTCAAAGGGTCACTTCACCGATGATATAAAGGATTTTGCCAATTCTCTTGTGAGAGGGGCCCGCAAGGATCTCGACAAGATAGACGCAGCTATTACAAAGTATGCCGAGAACTGGGAGATTAAAAGGATAGCTGTGATAGACAAGAATGTTTTGCGTCTTGGTATATTCCAGTTGATTTACATGGCAGGTATCCCCCCAAAGGTCGCGATAAATGAATCGATAGAGCTGGCTAAAAAATACGGTGACTTGGATTCAGGGAAGTTTGTGAACGGGATATTGGATAGAGTGTTTAAGGAATTGGGTCCTGAAAAAACGATGATTTTATGACTAAAGTTGCAGATCTGCATGTCCATACCTATCTGTCTGATGGCACGTTTTCGCCTGAAAAGGTGGTGGAGTATGCCAAGGCAAAAGGCCTTGATGCAATCGCAATAACTGATCATGACTGTTGTGACGGTATTGCGCCTGCCATTCTGGCGGCCAAGGGCCTTGATGTTGAAGTTATACCCGGGGTAGAGCTGACAGCAGAACTGGAGGACTCAGAGATACACATACTTGGTTATTTTATAGATTGGCAAGATGCCGCATTTCTGAAAAAACTTGACAAGATAATCATGGTCAGGAAAGAGCGCGCAAAAGAGATCTTGAAAAAACTAAAAAAACACAGGATGGACATATCTGAAGAAGAGCTTTTCGAGCTGAGCGGCCCAGGCTGCGTAGGCCGGCTGCATATCGCCAATATTTTATTTCGTAAAGGATACGTACCTTCGATAAAACAGGCATTCAATAAATATATCGCAGACGGCAAATGCTGTTATGTCAAGAAATTCAAGCTATCCCCTAAAGAGGCAGTGGACATGATCAGGGATGTCGGCGGGGCAGCTGTTCTTGCGCACCCGAAATTGATCAATATAAACGGCAAAGCTGTGGATGGGCTTATCGGGCAGCTTGTTAAAGATGGGATACAGGGCATAGAGGCCTATCATTCTGACCACAGGCCCAGGGATGTAGAAAGACTCAAGAAGCTTGCCGAGGAGCACGATCTGGCCATAACAGGCGGCTCAGACTGCCACGGCTTTGGCAAGAAAGAAGTCCTCATAGGCAAGGTCAAGGTCCCATATGAACTGGTAGAGAAGTTAAAGATGATAGTTTTTCCAAACCCGCATTGTAATTAAATTATAGATTCCCGCTGGAGTTTATCCCCACGAAAGTGGGGGCGGGAATGACGTTAAAGGTACAAACGAGGTACGGAGATCTTATATTGAATAAGCACGAATATTTCATGAAAATGACATTGGAGCTGGCTGAGAAGGGCAGGGGCAGGGTAAGCCCTAACCCTATGGTAGGCGCAGTGGTTGTGAAGAATAGTAGAATTATATCTTCTGCCTATCACAGAAGAGTAGGGGGCTTGCATGCTGAGGCCCTGGCATTGAAGATCGCAGGGAAAAAGGCAAGGGGCGCTGCGCTTTATGTGAATCTTGAGCCTTGCGCTCATGCAGGGAGGACGCCAGCCTGCACAGATGCTATTGTGAAAAGTAGAGTGAAGAGGGTGTTTTGCTCAATGAAAGACCCTAATCCTGTGAATAATGGCCACGGCATAGATTTGCTAAGGAAAAACAAGATTAATGTGTCAGTGGGATTATTGAGAGAAGAAGCCCAGAAATTAAACAAGGTATTTATAAAATATATCACCAAAAACATGCCATTTGTTACCTTAAAGATCGCAGAGTCTTTGGATGGTAAGATTGCGACAAGGTCAAAAGATTCAAAATGGATAACTTCAGACGCGTCAAGGTCATTTGCCCATAAGTTACGAAGTGAAACAGACGCAGTATTAGTAGGAGTAAACACAGTTATAAGAGACAATCCAATTTTAACATCCAGAAGATTCCGGACTCCTGTAAAGGTGATACTTGATCCTTATTTGAATGTCCAGGAGAGGGCATATATTTTTTCTAAAAAATCCCCGGCATTAAATATTATAGCCATTCTCAAGAAATCACTGGATAAAAAAGCTGCTATACAGAAGATCAGGCGTCTAAATAAAAAAGGCGTCCTTGTCATAAGCTGTCCTGGGAAATATGGCAGGATAGATCTCGAGTGGCTTTTAAGAGAGCTGGCAGAGCTTGAGATAGCCCATCTTTTAGTAGAGGGCGGTGGAGATACTCTGGCTGGTTTCCTTGAAAATGGCCTTGCAGACAGGGTATTATTTTTCATAGCGCCAAAGATAATCGGCGGCAAAGACGCGATTACATCAGTGGAAGGCAGAGGCGTTGACAAGGTAAATAAATCTGTAAAGCTTGAGGATATTAAAGTTGAACGAATCGGAGAAGATGTTTTAATAAGAGCCAATATTAAAAGCTTACAGCTTAAAGCTTAAAGCTTACAACTTGTATATGTTTACAGGGATAGTTGAGGAAATAGGGATTGTAAAGGCAATAAACAAGGCGCGTTCAGGGGTTTTGTTGCGCGTAAAGACGCAGAATATACACAGGGACGCAAAGACAGGAGATAGCGTAGCTATCAATGGCGCGTGCCTGAGTGTAACAGGGATAGATAAGGATCTCTTTAGTTTTGATGTCATACAGGAGAGCCTTGCAAGGACTACGCTTGGAGAGCTGAAAGTAAATGATAGCGTTAATCTGGAAGGTAGTTTGAGGATGGGCTCGAAGTTAGGCGGGCATTTTATGACAGGCCATATAGATTATAAGGCAAAGATAGTCAGTATGCTAAAGGGCTCAGAAGGCGCTGGATTTAGAATATCAGCGCCTGAAGAATTTTTAAAATATATAGCTGAAAAAGGATCTATAGCCATAGATGGTGTCAGCCTGACAGCAGCTATAGTTACAAAGAAAGATTTCACTGTTTATCTGATCCCGCATACCTTAAAGGCCACGACACTTGGAAAAAAGAAAAAAAATGACACAGTTAATATAGAGACAGATTTGCTGGCAAAATACATTTCCAGGCAGAATCAAAAATCCAGCCTTCAAGACACCCTCAAGAAGTACGAATATATATAAGTTGAACACTGTAATTAGTTTTAGTATAATAAGGCTAAACAGATGAGGTGATACTATGATTATCGTTATGAATTTATTATGGCTCCTGATAATTATTATAGCAGCTATATTGCTGGCGCGGAGACATAAAGATTCTATTTCAAAAGAGGGTGAGGATAAAATAAATGCCTTGCGGTCTGAATGGAGTGATACATTATCGAAGAATACGGATCTTATATTAAAGCAATTAAATAACATGAACAATTCTGTCGGGTCCCAGCTAAGCAATACTGCAAGGGTATTCGGTGAAGTCAAGGAGAGCATAGGTTCTCTGGATCAGAAGACCCAGCAGATTTATGAGGTAGGAAAGGATATATCAAGCTTGCATGAAATTTTAAGGGCCCCAAAGATGAGGGGCGGGCTTGGAGAATTGTTCCTGGAGAATCTTCTGGAGCAGATAATGCCGCGCAAGGATTTTTATACGCTGCAGCATTCATTTAAAAGCGGCGAAAGGGTGGATGCAGTGATAAGGATTGGAAAGAAGTTAGTGCCTGTGGATTCAAAGTTTCCCATGGAGAGTTTTACTCGTTTTGTACAGGCCGAGAACGACGAGGATAAAAGACGCGCTAAAAAGGAATTCGTAAAGGCGATCAGGGAACATATAAACTCTATTGCGGATAAATATATCCTGCCGGACGAAGATACCTATGATTTCGCGCTTATGTACATACCTGCTGAAAATGTATATTACGAGACCATTATAAAGGACGAAGATTTTGGAGAGCAAAAATCCATATTCTCTCATGCCATTGCAAGAAAGGTCATCCCTGTTTCACCGAATAGTTTCTATGCCTACCTGCAGGTTATTATACTTGGCCTGAGAGGCATGGGCATAGAAGAGAAAACGCAGGAGGTCATAAAGAAATTGGTAACGCTTAGAGGGTCTCTTGAGAAATTTAAGATAGATTTTGATAAGATAGGCACTCATATAGAGAATATCAAATCCAGTTATGACAGGGCAGAGGATCGTCTTGAGAAGTTTGGAAATAAGATTTCAAGTATAGATTCTTTAGACGGAAAGAAGCAAATAGAGAAAAAGGATTGATTTGGTTCGGGGAGTAGCGCAGTTTGGCTAGCGCGCTTGCTTCGGGAGCAAGAGGTCATGGGTTCGAGTCCCATCTCCCCGACCATGAGGAAATAGGGTTTAGAGTGTCCGCCGGAGGCACCTGCGGCGGCGGGATGCCGAACCGCTTTAATGCTCCCCAAATAAACCAAAATTTTCCGCCGCCAAAATTTTGCCAGCAATGAAAACTTGGTCTATCTAAAACCTTAAAAGAACAGGAAAAAAGAACAGGAAAAATCGCTTTATTTTTAATCGAGATTGTTATATAATATCATAAGTAAGGCTAATCGAATATACTACTATAAGAATACTATCATAAATAGTAAGACTGTCAAGGTTTAATTATGCTTGCGGAAAATATAAGAAAACTAAGGATGAAAAAAGGGTTGTCGCAGGAGAAACTTGCTCGTCTTGCAGACATTTCTAATAATACTCTTATAAAAATTGAGCAGGGAATTGCAAAGGGCCCTACTATTACCACGGTCACCAAAATAGCTTCTGCTTTGGGAGTTTCTATTGATGAATTGGTAAGAGTAAACAAGGAGAAAAGACATGAGAAAAGATATTAATAAAGTAAAACAAAAAATTCTTCCAATACTACAAGAGTATGGAGTCGAAAAAGTAGCCCTTTTCGGCTCATGTGTTCGAGATGAGATGGAAGAGGATAGCGATATTGATATATTAGTGGAGATTAAAAAGGATATCAGCCTGCTTGATTTTGTAGGGCTTAAACAAAAAATTGAAGAGGCCTTGGGGCGAAAAGTAGATTTGGTGGAATACGATACCCTCAAACCCCTTCTCAGAGAGAGGATATTGAGAGAACAGGTGGTGCTCTTATGAAAAGAGATGCGCGGGTATATATTGAGGATATTTTAGAGGCCATAACAAAAATAGAAGAGTACATGAAAGAACTTAAGAGTGATGAGGGGTTTTATAGTAATACCCAGATTCAGGATGCTGTTTTAAGACGGTTAGAGATTATTGGCGAAGCTGTTAAAAACGTTCCACAAGAATTCCGAGACCGATATCCGGATATTCCTTGGAAACAAATCGCAGGCATGAGAGATATCCTTATTCATGAATACTTCGGGGTAAAGCTGAAACGAGCTCTAAAGGTTGTGAAAGAAGACATGGTCGATTTAAAGGTAAAGATTCTAAAAATAAGGCAAGATCTAGGTATTTGATGCAGTATTGAGAACTTTTGAAGACAACGGTTATCCTGTAATAAATATTGATAAAATAAATGGGATAGTTAACACTGATTATAAATCAGCGGGTGGCCGACTTTGCCCGAAGGGCAAAGCGCCGAGTCCCATCTCCCCGACCAATGTGATAGGAACCCGATAGCCCTTATACTGCTTCAACAAAGTTAGAGTTCAAAAAAAAATAACATGAATAAAAAAATTTTAATTACAATGGTAATTTCGACGGTTGCCTGTCTTTTAATAGGGTGGCAATCTAGTACTGATTATAAAGTAATTAGTACTACGTGTATTACGAAAAAAGGCGGCAGGCTGGCCTGGTATCATGGTGACAAGCACGAATTAATTGCATTTGACGCAACCACAAATCCTGCCACCAAAGCCACTTCTGTTTTTACGATGCAGCCGGACGGTTCAGAGAAAAAGGGCATCACTAACAATTCTGGCATTCCGAAAGGATTTGTTGGGCAGCCTGCCTGGCACCCGGACGGAGAGCATCTTGTGATTCAAGTTGAGAACGAAAATTCGCAGCACACGCGCTATAATCATGTGTCGTGGGGAATTAACAATGATCTTTGGATAATCCGAAGAGATGATACAACGGCGGAATGTATATATAAGACGAAGTCAAACCACGCTGCACTTCATCCTCATTTTAACGCTGACGGGACGAACACGGCATTTTTTCGCCTTCTGGCCGCGCAATGGCCTTTAACTCAAGCCGGGCTGATGCCTCCTGGGTTGCCCCGCATTCAAAAGCTAATACTTTGAAGCTTGAACTTTATCTCAAGATATTGGCAAGCGGCAAAATTTTGCGACTTACCGATATGAATAGAAGCAGGGATGCAAATAAGCATTATCTTACCTCTGATTTCGATTGGGACAAAACAGGGACGCGTATTGCGTTGCAAGTTGCCCCTGTTGATAATAATACAGGACGGCCCGATTCTCCGGAAATTTGGATACTGACGTTTGAAAAACCACAGTGAAGAAGTAACCGTGCAGCAATAATGCGGATATCCGACAGCGGCAAATAAATATTATGACGAATTTTGCCTAAAAAGAAGAATGTGGCGAAAAAAGAATTTTGTGGTTCGGCTTTTGATAAAAAACATTGACAAGTCAGGACAAATAATGTATATTTTAAGTAGATAATACAATAAATGTCCCAATTTCAGGACAAAATATGATGGATAGATTGATTATTATAGGAGAGCGCCTCAAACGCGCTCGCGAAGC
>JAHILY010000022.1 GCA_018896815.1 Candidatus Omnitrophota bacterium
AACAAACTGGGCCTTTCTCCTCTTTATAGGCAAAGGCCTTTCGTTCATTGCACTGTCAAGCTTCTTGGATTTGGAATGCTCTATTGCGCAGGCAATTTCGCACGAACCGCACCCCAGACACTTCTTAATATCACAATAAATCTTTTTCACATTGCGTCCTTTTTTGAAGTTTCAAACTAGTTCGAGGCGATAGCATGCATCATGGGTTTTAACTTCAGCGCCTCTCTCTTTTTATTAATATGGCCTATCATAAGATGAGCTGCCTTTATAGGGTCTTCTTCAAATTCAAACCTGCCGCCTACCACATCTTCAAGTTCATTACATATATAGTCTGTAACATTTTTGCTTCCAAGTACAGGCTGAGCGCCGCCGAAGACTGTATACACGCCCGATGCCACAAAATACATGCCTATGGATATTGCCTTTTGACTCATCCATTCTGGCGCTGCGCCTGCTGCAGGTAGATCAGAAATATCTTCGCCAAGCCCGCCTTCTTTTACAACCTCAGCAGCAGCTATTAAGATGCGCGAATTGTCCACACAAGAACCCATATGTAAGACAGGCGGTATCCCTACGGTTTCACAAACTTCCCTCAGGCCATGGCCGGCAAATTCTAATGCTGCCTCGGGTGTCATGAGACCTTCCTTGGCGCAGGCAATAGCTGAGCAGCCAGTCTGTAAAACTATGACATCATTTTTTATCAGTTCCTTGACCATTTCAATGTGCGCCCAGTCATGTTTGATCTTTGGATTATTACACCCGACCACGCCGCCTATGCCGCGGATCCTGCCCGAAATTATGGCATCATTCAAGGGCCTGTACGTGCCTCTAAAACGGCCTCCCAGGATATTCTTGACCTGCTCCGCAGTAAAACCAGCTATAAGGTCCATAGTCTCTTTCGGAATATTTACCCTGCTCTTATCCCTCTTTTTATAATTTTCTACAGCCCTTCTTATTATTGACTTCGCCACTTCGTACGCGCGGTCTTCTTTAAATTCTATATGCGTAACACCTGGAAATTTTAATTTTGGCGAAGTGGTAATTATTTCTGTATGGAAACGCTGCGCCAGCACTGTCAATGCAGGCATAATACACTGCACATCAACCATCATTACCTCTACTGAGCCGGTCAGGATCGCCAGTTCCTGCTGCAGGAAATTTCCTGCGTTGTGGACCCCGTGGCGCATCAGAATCTCATTGGCAGTACAGCACATCCCAGCAAGGTTTATGCCCTTTGCGCCGTTTTTCTTTGCCAGCTCCAGAAGTTTTGGATCCTGGCAGGCCTTTACTGCCATCTCTGATAAGGTCGGTTCGTGGCCATGGACTACAATATTTACCTGATCCTCTTTTAAAACACCCAGGTTTACCTTTCCGCGAATAGGTTCAGGGCTGCCGAACAGTATGTCTTGCAGGTCAGTAGCAATCATTGAACCGCCCCAGCCGTCACCCAGCGAACAGCGCAAACCGTGATTGATTATATTTTTGTAATCGTTATCAACTCCTATATGGATCCTGTGCAGAGATTCAACTATCTCGCGATCTATCCCGCGCGGCATAATGCCTAATTTTCTCCACACTTCAACCCTCTTTTTAGGCGCCCTTGAAAGAAATTTCAGCTCGCCGTGTTGTTGGCCAAACTCAGATAGCGCCTTCTCAGCTATTTCTTTGGCAATCTCTATGTCTGTCTTCTTATCTATCGAAATCCCATATATATTTGCGATTTCTAAAAGTTTCGCCTTATCTGATATGCCATAGTCATGCGCCTTTCCTTCGCCCACTAGCGCCAGGGTATGAGCTACGTCCCTTCCATGATCTGAATGGGCTGCTGCGCCGACTGCTATGTGGCCAAGCAGATTGCGCGCCACGATTGTATCAGCATTTGCGCCGCACACACCGACCTGCGGGCCTTCTCCAAACGGGTCTATCCTGCACGGACCCATACGGCAATTTCTGCAGCATATTCCAAGATCTCCAAAACCGCACTGCGGCTGCATCATCTCCAGCCTGTCCCACGAAAGCTGGACAGAATCCTTTTCCGCCTGCCTTAAGACATGTTGACTCGCCTTGTCCGCTGATCTATCTAAAGCCTTTGACATTTTAACCCCTCTCGATTACACCTACGCGGTGTAACTTTGTTACACCGCGTAGGTGTATCTACAATCCTGCTGCGTTTAGTACCAGCGGCACCTTTTTATCCCAGCCAATCGGCATTACATGTATGCCCTGACACATTGGTTTTAATTCCTTTATAAGCCTCGCTGCTATTTCTATTGATGTGGCGCTCTTATCCTGCGTCTTGGCCATCTCTTCGATCAGATCATCTGGCACAAATACGCCAGCGACATTTTTATTCATATATTTTGCCATGCCAGCTGATTTCAATAAGACAATGCCTGCTATAGTAGTGGCCTTTAAATGTTTTGCGGCGTCCATGAATTTTTTAAATAGCCCTATGTCGTAAATCGCCTGCGTCTGGAAAAACTGCGCGCCCTTCTCGATCTTTTTCTCCATCTTCATGATCTCTGGCTCTATCGGGTCCGCGCCTGGATTTACCACTGCGCCCACACAAAACTCTGGCCTGCCTTTTAATTCCTTGCCAGCCATGTCTTTTCCGGCATGCAGGGCCTGGATAGCGTCTAAAAGCTGAATGGAATCAAGGTCAAATACAGGTTTTGCGCCTGGATGATCGCCTAACGTGGTATGATCACCTGTAAGCGCGAGTATATTTTTTATGCCAAGGACCGACGCAGAGAGTAAGTCTGACTGCAAGGCAAGTCTATTCCTGTCCCTGCATGTCATCTGGAACACCGGCTCTATGCCTCGCTCTATCAAGAGCCGGCATATAGCCAAAGACCCCACGCGCATAACAGAGCTCTGCAAGTCAGTCACGTTTATCGCATCCACCCTGTCCTTGATCAGCTCCGCATCTTCCAGTATCTCTTTGATATCCGTGCCTTTCGGCGGCCCTATCTCTGAGGTCAATATAAACTTTTTCTCCCTAATCTTATCACATAATGACATAAGTCTCTCTTACCTTGTCATTCCCGCCCCCACTTTCGTGGGGATAAACTCCAACGGGAATGACATCTTACTTTTGCTGTAATTTATACGCCTCGACCAGGTTCCTCATTAATATTGCTACAGTAAGGGGGCCTACTCCACCTGGTACAGGCGTGATATAGCCAGCTCTTTCCTGAGCTTTGTCAAACTCCACATCACCTACAAGCTTTCCTTCGACCAGGTTGATCCCTACGTCAATGACAATCGCGCCTTCTTTTACCCAGTCACCTTTAATAAGGCCTGCCTTACCAACCGCCACTATAAGTATCTCAGCCTTTTTGACAAATTCAGGAAGCGTGCCTCTCTGTCCAGTTGCAATATGACACACTGTCGTGGTAACAAATTTATTTAATAACAAAAGCGCAAGCGGCTTACCAACAATCTCACTGTGCCCCACTACACAAGCCTCTTTGCCATATAATTCTATTCCCTCTATTGAATTTAATAATTCCATACAGCTTGCTGCTGTGCACGGCAGGATCTTTGCATTGCCAAACACAATCTCACCCATGTTCTGCGGATGCACTGCCTCGACGTCTTTTATCGGCGAAAGATACTGCGAGATGAGTTTTGCATCAATATGACCAGGTAAAGGCATCTGTATTATTATGCCATTGACACCTTTGTCATTATTTAGAGAGTTTATTACCTTTATTAGCTGAACTTCGGTAGCCTTTTCATCCAATTTCTGCAGGCGATACTCTACGCCAAGGTTCTCAGCGTTTTTTCTCTGGGATCTTAGATATACTTCTGAAGCAGGATTCTCGCCCACCTGCACGCTGACCAACTTTGGCTTTGTTTTAAGACCTTGGATCTCAGCCTTTATTCTTTCCTTTAAACCCGCTGCCAATGCCTTTCCATCCAGTAACTTTGCAGACATCTTATTTGATCCTTTCCTTTGTTTTTGCGATTACGGCCTTGTACAGGCCTTCTGCTTCTCTCTTTAATGCGTCCAAAACCGGCCTTTGTTTCCCTGTAAAGTCAATGTCTTCCATTCCTTTCAAATCAATATCACAATTAAACACGCCTGAATTGAATGATGCATTTAAAAGCTCTGCGCCGCACCCGACATCTGTGATTAAATTGACATTGCCTTTTTCAGGCAATTCTAACGCAATATTCAATCCATCTTTAGATAATACGCATATTTTTAAACAAATAGCATAACCTTGTTTCAGTGCATTATCAATAATTTTTTTGTCTTTCGATTTAAATGCATCGCGTATGGCAGAGTAGGCCTTTACGTCTTCATCTATCAGTGATTCAAAGCCATGCTGGATGCTTGTCAATAAGCTTAAGTAACCTTTAATATCCTGCTCGAGGCCTGCATATTTTTTATTGCCAGCAGTAAAATTGCACACCATCTCTAAGAGCGCGGTCCCGACTGCGCCGCACACTGCTGCTGCGCTCCCCCCGCCCGGCGTAGGCTGCCGTGATGCAAGGTCACTGATGTATTTTTTCATGGAATCGTTTATATACATGCTTCTCCTTTTACCCATTACACCGCGTAGGTGCGCACCGCGCACCTACGCGGTGTAATCAGGTTAGAACAACCCTACTATCTTCCCATCCTTATCTATATCCACCTTTGTCCCGGCAGGCACGCTGGGCAGGCCAGGCATGGTGCACATTGTCCCGCACAATGGATACAGGAATCCTGCGCCGGCTGATATCCTGATGTCTCTCACAGGCAAGGTAAAGCCGCTTGGCCTGCCCTTTAGCTTCGGATCATGCGACAGTGAAAGATGCGTCTTTGCCATGTTAATAGGCAGCTTGTCGTATCCCTGCTCAGTATAACGGGCTATTTTCTTCTCTGCCTCTTCAGAATACTCTACATCCCTGGCGCCATAGATATTCTTTGCTATCGCCTCTATCTTCTTCTTTATAGATATATCGAGCTCATAAAGAAATTTAAAGTTTGACTTTTGCTCGCACATCTTCAAGACTGCCCTTGCAAGATCCTTTCCGCCTTCCCCGCCTTTTTCCCAGGCCTCGCTCACCACAGCATCAAATGCGCCAGCCTTCTTTGCGATATCCTTTATTACAGCTATTTCCTTATCTGTGTCATAGAGAAACTTATTTATAGCGACCACTACTGGCACGCCAAATGACTTGAGGTTTTCAATATGCTTTACAAGATTCCCTGAGCCCTTTATCACTGCCTCTACATTTTCTTTCTTTACCTTGCCCATGTCCATTGGCCTGCCAGGTATTGCCTCAAATCCTCCGCCATGCATCTTCAAGGCCTTTACTGTGCATACCAATACCATGCCGTCTGGCGGCTTAAGCCCCTTTGCCCTGCATTTTATATTAAGAAACTTTTCTGCGCCGCAATCCGCGCCAAAACCACTCTCTGTCACTACGTAGTCTGCTAATTTCAATGCCATAAGGTCTGCCAGCACAGAATTATTCCCATGCGCAATATTTGCAAAAGGGCCTGCGTGCATTATGCATGGAGTGTTTTCTGTTGTCTGAATCAAATTCGGCTTCAATGCATCCTTTAAAAGCACTGTCATTGCGCCTGCGCACTTTAGGTCCTCTGCTGTTACGGGCCTTCCGTCCTTTGTCGATGCCACCACCATCATGGCCAATCTTTTTCTTAGATCAGCCAGACTGTCAGTAAGCGCCAGGATAGCCATCACCTCGCTCGCAACAGTTATATCAAAACCTGTATCGCGTGGTATGCCATTTTCCTTGCCGCCCAACCCGATCTTTATCTGACGCAATGCCCTGTCACTTATATCAACAACCCTGCGAGTAACAATGGAGCCGGCATCGATATTTAATTTGTTCCCCTTAAGCAGATGATTGTCAATGAAGGCGGCCAAAAGATTATTTGCAGCGCCCACAGCATGTATGTCGCCTGTAAAATGGAGATTTATATCCTCCATTGGAAGGACCTGGGAGTAGCCGCCGCCTGCAGCCCCGCCCTTTATTCCAAAGACAGGACCCATTGATGGCTGCCTGAGCGTGGTAATAATGTTTTTGCCTAATTTAGCAATGCCAAGGCTCAGGCCTATTGTAGTCACAGTCTTGCCCTCGCCTAACGGCGTAGGTGTAACAGCAGTTACATCAATATATTTTCCCTGGGGCCTATCTTTAAGGCGGTCTAGTATGGAGAGAGCTATCTTTGCCTTGTATTTCCCGTATAATTCCAGTTCTTCTTCTTTTATTCCAGCCTGTCGGGCTATCTCAGTGATAGGTTTTAATTTTGCAGCCTGCGCTATTTCAATATCACTGGGAACTTTTTTCAATGCGCACCCCCTTAATACTTATACCAACTATTCAACTCAAACGCATTCTTAATAAGTCGGACTTTAGGTGAATCGCTGTTTACGCCCTCAATGCACACGACATCAAATCTGCAGTCATCCTCCTCCAGATGCCTTCGCTTTATATAAGACAGCGCCATCTTGGCAAGTTTATTCTGCTTGGTTCTGTCAATTGAATATTCTGGCGAGTCAAATCTAGTATTATTTGAGGATCTGACTTCCACAAAAGAAATACACCCTTTATCATCTCCTATTATATCTATTTCTCCGTATCTTGTCCTGTAATTTTTCTCTATTATCTTGTAACCTTGTTTTTTTAAATAAGAAGCCGCTAACGCCTCACCTAACTCTCCTGATTTAATCCTTGCAATCGTCATCTTTGTAAAAATTTAACAGGCGCGAATGTCTTTCTGTGGATCTGGCACGGACCATGCCTCTTGAGCGCGTCTAAATGAAACCTGGTCCCATATCCCTTGTGCCTTGAAAACCCATAGCGCGGATATACCTTGTCAAACCAATCCATGATGCTGTCCCTTGTGACCTTTGCAACAATAGATGCCGCGGCTATTGAAAAACTTTTTGAGTCGCCCTTTGTTATGCAGACCTTTTTGTACGGGAGCTTCAAATTCATATTCCCGTCTACAAGCAGGCAGATCTTATTCTTTATCTTTTTTATATCTTTTTTATTGAGTCGGCAATAATGCCTTATCGCGCGATTCGCAGCGTCCTCCATTGCCTTATTGGCCGCCTTTAATATATTTTTTTCGTCAATAAACTTATTATCTTTTATACCAAGACCAAATATGGATTTTTTGTAGATCTCCTGGTATGCCCTTTTTCTCTGAGATGGCAATAATTTCTTGGAATCGTCTATCCTTTCTCTATAACGCGGGAACGAAAACTTTTTTAAAGGCTTGTCTTTAAGAACAACAGCCGCCGCTACTACAGGACCTGCGAGCGGGCCACGGCCTGCTTCATCCAGGCCGATTATTATTGACGCTCCATTAAGAAACGCCTTCTTTTCCCAGCGCAGCATCCTCTTTTTGTTCGGCAGTCCTGGCCTCTTCGACCTTTGTGTGTTTGCCAATCTTTTTCCTCAGATAGTAAAGTTTAGACTTCCTGACCTTGCCTCTCTTTACGACATCTACAGAATCAACTAAAGGCGAGTGCAGCTGAAAAATCCTTTCCACACCCTCTCCATAAGATATGCGCCTGACAGTAAATGTCTCCCTGATGCCTGAATTCTTTCTGGCTATGACAATGCCCTCAAAGGCCTGCAACCGCGTCTTGTCACCTTCTTTGATCTTCACAAAGACGCGAACTGTGTCGCCTATCTTAAAATTTGGGATCTTTTTCTTCATTAATTCCTTTTCTAGCTCCTCGATCTTGATGTTCATGAACTCCTCCTTTTTATTAGATCTGGTCTTTTTTTCTTAGTTGTTTTTAAGGACTGTTTTTTTCTCCAATCCTTTATTTTGTCATGGTCGCCGGATAAAAGAACTTCAGGGACCTTTGTGCCTTTATAATCAGCAGGCCGCGTGTATTGGGGGTGGCTCAATAGATTTTCTGAAAAAGATTCACCTACGACTGAATCTTTATTTCCCAGCACACCCGGCAAAAGCCTTGTAACGCTATCAATCACAGCCATGGCAGGTATCTCTCCGCCTGTCAAGACATAGTCGCCTATTGAGATCTCTTTATCAACCAAATGCTCCCTGACCCTCTCGTCGATCCCCTCATAATGCCCGCAGATCAATATCATATGTTCGTATTTTGATATCTCCCTTGCCAGTTTCTGGTTAAATGTCGCGCCCTTCGGCGTCAAAAGCACGACCCTTGTCTTCCATCTTCTGTCTTTGGTCTTTCTCCTTATGTAATTAACTGCCTCAAAAAACGGCTCAGGATTCATGACCATACCAGGCCCGCCGCCAAACGGCTTGTCATCTACCTTTCCGTGCTTATCCTTAGAAAAGGGGCGCAGGTCTATAATATTTATTTTTACCAGGCCTTTTTTCTGTGCATTCTTAATTATAGACTCTCCCAGCACAGCATTAAACATCCCTGGGAATATTGTGAGCACGTCTATTTGCATTTTAATTCGCTTCGTTCATTAAAACACGAATTGCCACGAATTTTTATCTAATTACCACGAATTATTCGTGGTAATTCGTCCCTCGACTTCGCTCGGGACTAAGAACCCTGAGCTTGCCGAAGGGTCGGCTTTTGATTCGTGGTCATTCGTGTTTAAGCTGCCCCTTACTTCTTCAGCAAATTCTTCACTATATCCGTAGGCACTGCGCCATTGGAGATCCAGTATTTTGCCCTGTCTTTGTCCACTACTAAGACAGGCGGCGTCTTGGAAGGATCATAATAGCCAATCTCCTCTATTGTCTTGCCGTCTCTTGCGCATCTTTTATCACAGACAACAATCCTTTGATGCGGCTTTTTCTTCGTGCCAAACCTCTTTAATCTGATTCGTACTGACATTACTCCTCCTTTTCCCTCTTTATTTTCGCTCCTAATTTTTCTAACTTCTCCTCCAGATTATGGTAACCTCGGTCAAGGTGATAGATTCTCGATATCTCAGTCTTTCCCCTCGAGACCAGCGCTGCCAAGACCAATGCCGCGCTTGCCCGCAGGTCTGACGCCATCACAGGCGCGCCGCTAAGTCTTGCCACGCCCTTCACTATGGCGCTCGGCCCTTCGAGCGCAATCGCAGCGCCCATCCTCGCAAGCTCGCTCACATGCATGAACCTCTCAGGATATACTTTCTCTGTTATAATGCTTATGCCCTTTGTTATACTCATAAGCGCCATCATCTGCGCCTGCATATCAGTTGGAAAACCAGGATAAGGCAGAGTCGTAACATCTACAGGCCTCAAAGACCGCGTCTTCCTGACCCTGATCCCATCCTTAGCGCTCGTGACCTTGACCCCTGCGCTCTGCAGCTTATCTACAACTGCGCCTACATGTTCTATCCTGGCGTGCTTGATCATGATGTCTCCGCCAGTCACTGCTGCTGCTATCATAAATGTCCCTGCCTCTATGCGGTCATTTATTATTGAATATTCTGCGCCCTTAAGGGATTTCACGCCTTCTATTTCAATCATGTGTGTGCCATGGCCTTTTATCTTTGCGCCCATTTTTATGAGAAAATTTGCAAGGTCGTGCACCTCTGGCTCGCATGCAGCGCTTTCAATAACAGTCTTCCCCTTTGCAAGCGTTGCAGCCATCATAAGATTGGCAGTTGCCAATACACTAGAGCCAAAATTTCCGCCCAGGTAGACGCGTGAACCCTTTAACTGTTCTGCCTCCGCCACTATGTAACCATGTTCGATCTTTATATCAGCGCCTATCGAGCGAAGGCCTTTTATGTGCAGATCAATCGGCCTGGGACCGATGACACACCCTCCAGGCATCGAGACCTCAGCATGTTTTAATTTGGCCAATAATGGACCGAGGACGCATATGGATGCCCTCATTGTGCTGACAAGTTTGTATGGCGCCACGGAATTTTTATACCCGTGAGGATTCACAACCACCACCCCGTCTTCCATATCGACCTTGATACCCAGCATCCGCATTATGCGCAGCATGGTATACACATCGCGCAATGGCGGCACATTCTTTATCACAGACCTTCCATCTGTCAAAAGTGTCGCAGCCAATATAGGAAGCGCAGCGTTTTTTGAACCGCTTAACTCAACCGCGCCTTTTAATTTTACTCCGCCTTCTACAATAAACTTATCCATATGGCCCTGTCTATTTCTGCAAAATCTTTTTGAATCCTATTTATGCTATATAGTCCACTAGAGGAAAAAATGCTTTCAACTTCTTCAGCCTGATCAAAACCCATCTCTATAAGCAGCAGGCCGTCCTTCTCCATGTATCCATGAGCCTGTTCTTCTATGCGTCTATAAAAATTTAAACCGTCCGCCCCACCGTCCAATGCGATCTTAGGCTCATGCCTAACCTCTTCTTGCAAAAAGGCTATATCATTGGTCTTTACATACGGTGGATTAGACACTATTATATCAAATTTATGCTCAATATTAAAGGGTAATCCCCATTCGAAACTATTGCCATCCGTGTTGGAATGCTGATGTTTCGAACGGGGCAGGCCCCCAAAAAGGTCGCCTTTGTAAAATCTTATTTTTTCGCTTACTCTGTGTGCCATGGCATTTGTCTTTGCTATATCAAGCGCCTTTTCTGATATGTCTATGGCTACTATCTCTGCCCCTGGCAATGACCTGGCAATGCCTATAGCAATATTCCCGCAGCCAGTGCACAGATCGAGGATCTTTAATTCGTTGTTCGTTGTTCGTTTCTCGTTTCTCGCAAACTGCAAAGCACTGCTTACCAGTATCTCTGTTTCAGGCCGCGGGATAAATACATCCTCATTTACTGTAAAATTCATGCCAGCAAATTTTTCCCTGCCTGTTATATACTGTATCGGCTGCCTCATATTTCCCTTTTTGCCTAGCAAATAACTAAGTTAAAAGATACCACAGAGAACACAGAGATTTTTTATGTTTATTTCGTTTGCCCCAGTTTCAGTTTTCGCTCTGCCTGGGCGAGCGCATCGATGACCTCGCCTATCTCGCCCTCCATGACCCTGTCCAGCTTATGTATGGTAAAACCTATCCTGTGATCCGTGACCCGCCTGTCTGGAAAATTGTATGTCCGTATCTTTTCGCTGCGATCGCCGGTCCCTACCTGCTTCTTCCTGGCGCTTGCTGTCTTCTTATCCTGTTCAGTCCTTAAATGATCCAAGATTCTTGCCTTTAGCACTTTCATCGCAGCTGCTTTGTTTTTATGCTGCGAGCGCTCATTCTGGCACTGGACTATAATGCCTGTAGGAATGTGCGTGATCCTTACTGCAGAATCCGTGACATTCACATGCTGGCCGCCTGCGCCGCCTGCCCGATACGTGTCTATCTTTAGATCCTGCGGATTAATCTCAACCTCGACATCCTCTGCCTCAGGCAGCACAGCCACTGTCACGGCGGATGTGTGTATCCTGCCAGACGCCTCTGTCGCAGGGACCCTTTGAACCCGGTGCGCGCCTTTTTCGTATTTTAAACGCTTATACACGCCCGGGCCCCTGACAGAAAATATTACTTCTTTAAATCCGCCTGCGCCTGCAGCATGGCTATCCATTATCTCGATCTTCCAGCCCTGACCAGCAGCATATCTGGAATACATCCTGAATAGGTCCCCTGCAAAAAGTGATGCCTCTGCGCCGCCAGTCCCTGCCCTTATCTCCATGATCACATCTCTATTTGCATCTGGGTCTTCTTCAAATATTGCCTCTTCTAACTCCAGCTCCATGTCATTTTTTCTCTTATCCAGCTCACCCAATTCATTTTTTGCCATATCTACGAACTCCTGGTGTGTCTCTTTTTCTATAATATTTTTGGCGTCATGGATTTCCTGCAGCAATCTTTTATATTCCCTGTATTTCTTTGCCAGATGCTCTAGAGAGGCCATCTCTTTTGCCAGCTTCTGACATCTCTGTATATCAGAGGCCACTTCATTGTCAGTCAACAACTGATGGATTTCCTCGTAGCGCTTTAATAATTCATCTAATTTATTGAACATCGCCTTGATTATTTCTTTCCGTACTTCTTTCTAAACTTCTCTACGCGTCCGGCAGAGTCAATTAATTTTTGCTTGCCTGTAAAGAAAGGATGGCACTTTGAACATATCTCCACGCGTATGTTCTGCTTAGTGGATCTAGTATGTATCACCTCTCCGCAGGCGCATATAACCGTTGTTTCTTTGTATTGTGGGTGAATTTTTGGTTTCATGTTAACCTCCGGTTATTGGTTCATGCTTTCTAAAAATTCTTCGTTTGTCTTTGTCCTGCCGAGCTTTTGCAATAAAAGCTCCATTGCCTCGACTGTGTTCAATTCATTCAAGACCTTTCTTAATACCCAAACCCTCTGCAGCTCTTTTTCATCTAACAATAGATCTTCTTTTCTGGTGTTTGACCTCTTGATGTCTATGGCCGGGTACACCCTTCTCTGGAAAAGGTTTCTGTCAAGCTGTAGTTCCATATTGCCTGTGCCTTTAAATTCTTCAAAGATAACCTCATCCATCCTGCTCCCTGTATCGATGAGAGCGGTCCCTATTATGGTCAAACTCCCGCCCTCTTCTATATTTCTTGCCGCCCCCAAAAACCTCTTTGGCTTGTGCAGTGCATTTGAGTCTACACCTCCGGAAAGTATCTTTCCTGAATGCGGCACAACTGTGTTATATGCCCTTGCCAGGCGCGTTATGCTGTCTAAAAGCACCACCACATCCTTCTTATGCTCTACCAGCCGCTTTGCCTTTTCCAGCACCATCTCAGCTACCTGAACATGCCTGTCAGCAGGTTCGTCAAAAGTAGAGCTTATTACCTCGCCCTTAACAGAGCGCTCCATGTCAGTCACTTCTTCGGGGCGCTCATCAATAAGAAGCACCATGATTATCGTATCTGGATAGTTATGCGCAATACTATTTGCAATCTTCTGCATGATAATAGTCTTGCCGCTATAAGGAGGCGCCACGATCATGCCCCTCTGCCCCTTGCCTATGGGTGTCAAAAGATCCATCACGCGCACAGTAAGCTCTTTTGCCTTTGTCTCCATCTTATATCTCACATTAGGATAAAGGGGCGTGAGGTTATCAAAAAGTATTTTATCCTTTGCTGATTCAGGACTCTCGAAGTTTACTGCCTCGACCTTTAAAAGCGCGAAATATTTTTCGCCTTCCTTTGGCGGCCTTATCTGGCCGCTTACCGTGTCTCCTGTCCGCAGACTGAACTTCTTGATCTGCGACGGCGATATGTATATATCATCAGGCCCTGGAAGATAGTTATAATTTACTGAGCGTAAAAATCCAAAACCATCAGGCAATACCTCGAGCACGCCCTCGCCAAATATAAGACCTGCCATTTCTGTCTGCGCCTGTAAGACCTTGAATATCAAATCCTGCTTTCTCAAGCCGCTTACGCCATTGACGTTCAGGTCCCTTGCAACCTTGTTTAATTCTGATATTTTCAGAGACTTTAATTTTCCAATGTCTAATTTTTGACTTACCGTCATGACCTACCTCCGATTTTACTCCAGATCTTTTTGACCTGGATTAATGTGTTTTTCATTGACCCGCCATTATCTATAATAAAGTCAGCAAATGCCAGCTTTTTTTTAAGCGGCATCTGCATCCTGATTCTCTGCATTATTTCTTTGCGTGCCATGCCTTTTGCGCGGACTATCCGCCTGATCTGTTTGTCCTTATTATTTTTTACAATAATCACCTTGTCCATCTTTTTATAATACCCGGATTCTATTAATAATGGCGCGTCCACAATAACGGCCTTTTTCTTTTTTGTCTTTGCGATCTTGTCCATCTTGCGTATTGCGCCTGGGTGGAGAAGCCTGTTCAGCAATCTCTGCATGGCCCTGTCTTTAAAAACAATCTTACCAAGCATGGCCCTGTCGATCGTCCCGAAATTGCGCAACACCTTATTGCGCACGCCTTTGTCTAACCTCATAAGAGAATGGCAAATCGCATCAGCATCAATAACATATGCGCCAAGCCCCTTAAACATCTTTGCAATGCTTGTCTTGCCACTCCCAAAACTTCCTGTCAGGCCAATAATCATATATATCCCGGCTTCTACCTAATTACACCGCGTAGGTGCGCGGTGCGCACCTACGCGGTGTAAAAGTGGTTAAATGCTCTCCTCCATCTCCATCCAATTCTTCCCGTACTTCACGCTCACCTTTACTGGCACAGACAGTTTCACAGCCTGCTCCATCCTCGTCTTTACCAGCTCCTGCATCACTTTCATCTCTTTTTCAGGCACTTCGAATACCAGCTCATCATGCACCTGCAATGTCATAATAGAAGAAAGGCCTTTTTTCTTTATCTCATTATGGATATCGATCATAGCTATCTTTATAAGGTCAGCTGCTGAGCCCTGTATAGGCGCATTAATCGCAATCCTCTCAGCCTGCTGCTGCTCCCTGAGGGCCCCTGTATTTATTTCAGGTACATACCTGCGCCTGTTAAAAAGCGTTGTAACATAGCCTGTGTCCCTTGCCTCTTCTATCTTGTCCTCCATGTACATCTTTACCCGCGGATATCTTTCAAAATAAGAGTCAATAAATTGCTGCGCACTGGCTGGATCAGTATACAGGCTCCTTGAAAGCCCGAACGCACTTATGCCGTATACAATACCGAAATTGACTGTCTTTGCGCTGGAACGCTGCTGGGGGCTGACATCTTTTTCTTTTACATCAAATATCAATGACGCAGTATGCACATGCACGTCTTTATCTTTTTCAAACGCGCTCATCAATTCCTCATCACCTGATAAATGCGCCAAAATCCTCAGCTCTATCTGAGAATAATCACAGGAGAGTATAAGATTGCCCTTCTCTCCTATAAATGCCTTTCTTATGCGCCTCGCCTGCTCTGTCTTTATCGGTATATTCTGCAGGTTTGGATTGCTGGATGAAAGCCTCCCGGTAGCAGTTATTGTCTGGTTAAATGATGTATGCAGCCGGCCGGTCCTGGGATTTACCAGTTCAGGCAATGCATCTACATAGGTCGACTTTAATTTAGACAATTCCCTATAGCGAAGGATCTCTTTTGGCAGGGGATGCTCCAATGCCAGCCTCTGTAAAACACCAACATCTGTCGAATAACCTGTCTTGGTCTTTTTTATAACAGGCAGCTGGAGGTCTTCAAATAAAATCTGACTTAACTGTTTTGGAGAATTTATATTAAACTCTTTGCCGGCAATTTTATAGATACTATTTACCAGGTCCTGTAATTCTTTTTCTATTTCCATGGATGTCTTTTTTAAGAGCTCAGTATCTATCTTTACACCATTTTTTTCCATCTCGGAAAGGACATCTATCAAAGGAAGCTCTATTTTTTTAAATAACTTGTCCAGCTCCTTATCAAAAAGTTCTTTCTCAAAGACCTCTTTAAGCCTTAGCGTTGCATCACTGTCTTCGCAGGAATATTCAGAGATCCTGTCCAATGGGACCTGGTCCATTCCTATCTTTTTCTTGCCTGTGCCCACCAGATCACTCATCGAGATCATCTTGTGATTTAGGTGTTCAAATGCAAGGTCATCCAGATTATGATTCATCTTTGACGGATTTAATAGATACGACGCTATCATTGTATCGAAATATATTCCTTTTAATTCAATCCCGTAGTTCGAAAGGATTAATTTCTCATACTTTATATTCTGTCCGATCTTTCTTATTTTTTCGTCTTCCAATATTGGCTTAAGCTGCTCAAAGGCAATTTTTATATCAATTCCTTGTTTTGCGCTTTGCGCTTTGCGCTTTGCGCTAACTGCGTCTAAAACGATGTAATACGCGCTCCCTGGTTTCCAGCAAAACGACACGCCTATGGGCACTGCTTCAAGCGGGTTTTCAGATGTTGTCTCAAAATCCAGGACAAATTCCTCTTGTTTTTTCAGCTCCTTGAGGAATTTATCAAATTCATCTTTATCGACTATGGTTTTATAAGATGCTTCACGCCGTATGCCAGGATCATCGCCAGCTATCTCTTTTGCAAAGGCCTTGAACTCAAACGCCTTAAAAAGCTCTAAGAGCTTTTTTGAGTCAGGCTCTTCCATCTGCATGGATTCGATATCTACCTCTATCGGGACATTCACGTCTACTACAGCAAGCTCCTTTGACATGCGGGCGCTCTCCTCGCCCTCTACTAAAATCTTTTTCTTTGAGTCGCTCTTTACCCTGTCCAGATGCTTATAGAGGTTATCGATATCATGGAATTCCTTTATCAGCTCAATAGCTGTCTTCTCGCCTATGCCGCGCACGCCAGGTATATTGTCGCTCTGATCCCCTGCAAGCGCCATAAAGTCAGTTATGCTCTCAGGCCCTAAACCAGAAAATCTCTCTCTCACATTTTCTTTGTCGTAGACAAGGCCTTCCTTATGAGTGCTGTATACCTTTATGTTGTCATCTATGAGCTGTAGAATATCTTTGTCCCCGGTCACTATGCACACCTCTATATCTTTTTTCGCTGCCTTTTTGGCAATGGTTGCCAGGACATCATCTGCCTCAAACCCCTCTTTTTCAAAGATCGGTATGTTGTACGAACGCACCACCTCCTTTATGAGAGGCAGCTGCGAGACCAGGTCATCCGGCATCGGCTTTCTCTTTATCTTATATTCCTTGAATTTTTTATGCCTGAATGTCGGGCCCTTTAAATCAAATGCAACAGCCAGGTAGTCAGGGTTTTCTGAGCTCAATAATTTCTTCAGCATCAGGACAAAGCCGTATATTGCGTTTGTGGGCTGGCCTTTAGAATTCCTTAGCTCCTTTATTGCATAATAAGCCCTATAGCAATAGGAATTCCCGTCAATCAAAAAAAGCTTCTTCTTTTTCATGTTCTATTTTTATTATTTACAAGGGATTATCTTTTAAAAACGGAAGGATGCGTACTGTAAGCAATTAAGAGAATCATTCAGGCAAAATGTCGAGTATTGCCTCGAACTCTTTCCTTGCGCCTGTATAATCTTCCCGATCGTAGCGCATAAGGCCTTCATAATAGTGGTCTTCTATCCTCTCCTCCTTCATTTTGTTTTTTATGGTCTGTTCCAATTCCAGCAATGCCTCATCATCCGGGTAGTCTTTCTTGGCAGTCCTTATTATATCAAGGGCCCTGGAATACTCGCCTTTCTTGTAATAATTTTCAGCCCTGGCATAATGACTCCTTGAACCAGATGAGACATCTATTTTTTTCACAGTCTTCTTTTTTGCAGTTCCTTGTTCAACCCGTTTTTCCTTCTTGAGCCTCTCTTCGGCCAGTCGAAGCGACTCCCGGAGTTCTTTATCTAGATCAGATGGCCTTGTCTTTTTTGCAATCTTCTTCCCGTCCTCCTTCTTTTTTGTACTGCCTAACATGGACCACTTGTCTTTCTCGGCCTTCTCTGGCTCTTTTGCCTGCCCCGTACCGGAGCCCCTCGACTCTGCTCGGGATAAACTCCGCGACTGGTTCGGGGGTTTCTCGACCTCTCTCTTCTTTGGCTTGAGTTCCTCTGCTGCTTCTTTTTTCTTTGGCTTGGGCCTTACCCTCTCTACCTTCTTCTTTTTTTCAGGTTTCTTTTTGGCTGCCTCTTTCTTTTCAGAGCCAAGCCTGGTCCAACCCCCTGCATCCTTTTTCTCTGACTCTACTGAGGATTCTATATCTCCCTGCTCTTTAGCAGGTAAAGCCTTTCTGGCAATGTCCTTTACATCTATCAATCCTAATTTTTCAAGCCTCTGCCTTGCCTCATCTGTCCATGCATCGCCTGGGGAGCCTAATTTATATCTCCTCATCCAATGAAACGCAGCCTTTTCCAACTCGCCTTTTCTTTCATATAAGAGGGCTAGATTAGTATGGGCCTTTCCATAGTTAGGGTCTAATATTATTGATTTCTGGTATTCTGCCTCTGCCCTGTCAAGCCAGCCCTTGGTCTCAAATAAAATCCCAAGGTCATTGTGCGGGGCAGCGTACTCTGGGTCTAGCTCAACTGCTTTCTGATACCAGACCATAGCAGTATTTATGTCGCCCGTCTTTTGGACTTCATACCCCTTTTCACGGTATGAAACTGCTTCATCTCTTAGGCTAATCGCTGCTGATATATTTGGGATATTAATAAAAAAGATATGAGCCAGAAAGACAGATGCTGATATTATTGTACACAGTGAGAAATATTTGCGCATTCCTATCTCCATTTTTCACAAGTGTATCATATCAAGCTTGTTGCGTCAAGTAAATTCACTCGCCCTGTGCCAGCTGCTGTGAAAAGTACCCGCCTGTAAGGGCGTCAAGATCTGCTGTGAGTTCCTGGATCCTTAATTCCTGCCCTATACTATCCTTTAATTCATGAGACGGTGAAAGCCGGGACTCTATCTGTAACCTTCGGCGCTCAAAATATGTCCTGGTAATCTCGTCGAGTATATCGTCGCGCAGCTGCACCATGAGACGCGAACGCGTATCTATGCTCGTCTGATCAGAACTCCAGATTAAATCGCCTAAGTCCCAGGACATTGTAACATCCCATGACACAACGTCATCTCCTTTCTGCAGTACATCAGGATTCTGACCTGCATCCCAGTGGTAAAGGTCAATGACATATCGATCCAGACCTAGAGAGACATCAGGAAGAAGGGCCTTGCGTCTGGCATCCTCCCTCCACTTCTTTATTTTATCAGGGTGAACCTCTGCGTAGTCAATA
>JAHILY010000023.1 GCA_018896815.1 Candidatus Omnitrophota bacterium
CTATAAAGAAACTGGCCGTAACAATATGTATGTCCAGATCCTTGAACCTGGACAGGCCCTTGATCATATTCACTATAACTGCCTGCACGCCGCCGCTTATCTTGTTCACATCACCGTCTATGGGATAAGGGCCTATTATTGCGAGTCTCATATTGCTTTTAAGCCTCCTGTTAATCTCTTCAGCTTCAAAAAGCTCAACATATCTGATACTATCCCTGTCTTGTTATTCGCCAGACATATCAAAGGAAGGCTGAGAATAGATAATATTATTAACCTGATGCCTAAGCGCAAGGTATCAGAAAAAAGGTCCAAAGAGTTCGGCGCGAGCATCTCAATGAAAAAGAGCGCTGTAACCATATATATAAGAGGCACATACAGGCTGAATAAATACCCAAGGCATTTAAATTTACTCTTTATATAATGATTTATGGAGTACACAAAGATAACCGAACCTGTAAAGAAAAACGAGAGCGAAAGCGCAAAGGCAACAGCCGCTATCCCAAATCCCATATTTATAAATACAGATCCTGCTGCAGCCATAATGGCGATACCGGCTAAAAACACCGGGATAAGAAACCTCTGCTTGTTAATAGCGGTTATAAAGATCGGCGATGTTGGAGAAAAAGACACAAAAAACCTTGCAACCAATATGATAAAAAATGGATAGATAGACGCAGTATATTTGGATAAGAAATGTCTTATAAAAAATGTCGTGCCTGTATAATAAAACGCCAGTATCACAGGAAACAAAAACGCCATGACCAAAGCTGGCTTAAATAAATATTTCTCTAACGTCGATATATCGTGGGTTTCTCCATACCTCTGATATATATGTGGTTCGAATGACCTGTTTATACTATTCGGAAAATACATCAAAAATCTACCAGCCAGCATTGCCACAGCATAATACCCCATATTTACCTTTCCTAATAAAAATAACACCATCATCCCCGCGATGCTTGTGGTCACGCTTTCCAAAAAATCTATGGACACAAGCGGAAGGCCTATCTTTATCAGCCGCAATGTCTCTTTTAGATCAAAATCCAGTCTCAATCTATAAGGATGCTTAAACCAGAGATATAAAAGACTCAGCAAGGGAATCGTAACAGCCACGATATATACGCCGTATATCCTGAGCGCAGGCACAAAAAGCAATGTAAGGATTACACTCAAAAAAGAAAAGGCCACATTGGCCTTGGTTATGAGCAGGAATCTTTTTTCTGCAATAAGCGAGGTCCTGTAAAATTCATAAATAGAAAATGTAAGAGAAAGTATGCCTATTGTTATAAGCCCGGCCGCCTCATTCAACGAAAGCCTGTTCCACAGTAAAAGCGCTGCGATTATTAATACAGAAGAAAATATAAGATTCATAACCAGGCAAACCGTAAATGTGACGTTCCTGGCCTTGTCCATACCCTGTGTCGAACGCCTGCCATTTTGATAAGGTATCTCTCTGTTCATTGCATTGAGGGAACCGAGCTGTACATAAGAGGCATAGCTTAAAATTATATTCAGGGCTGACCATAATCCATAGAGCGCAGGCCCAAGGATCTTTGCGTTCAAAAATCCTCTTATAAAAAACATTGCCTGGGACACGTAGGTACCGCCTGAAAAAAAGGACACGTCCCTTATTATATTTTCTCTATCAAGCGATTTTTTCATTAACGCGCCTTTCCCATCCACAGATTATTCCTGCAAAGATATAAAACAGGCTACTTATAAAACCGCAATATCTCATACCTGTAAAGACGGCACTGACAAGGTATATAGCCATAATGGCCAAAAAGATAGCTACTAAGTCTCTTGACTCTATGTCATGTACTGTTAAATAACGATATAGCCTTATACTCTTTGATATAATAAAAATATATATACTCAATATTAAGGTAAAGCCTGCCAGGCCTGTCTCGGCCAATATACCTGTAAATGTATCGTGTATGGCAACTTCTGCGTCGCGGAATGGAATCCCGTCTATATTCCTATAATAATCAGCCACGTGTTCGGAGAACTTCCCGAATCCCACTCCAAATATTGGATGATGGGCAAACATATTGATAGAAGCAATAAATAGATTCAGCCTGTCATAGACTGGTTCTTCGTTATGGATTCTTCTGGATGCGGCAAAGGCCGTATCCTCATCTAATATTAAATACGAACCCAGTATTGTGATAATGGACAAGATAATCAGCGTTGTGATAAAAAATCTCTTTCTATGCCTTAGAGAAAAAATAACTAAAATCATAAGGCCAAAAAAGGCGCCCATCCATGGACCCCTCGTATAGGTAAAAAATATCGCAAAAGGTGTTAGCGCCAACAATGCGGATGAACAGATCTTCCATAAAATCTTCTTTTTAGATTTAAGGAGGAAATAGAAACTGCCCATAAAAACAAATCCCAAGGCCATGCCATTTGCCGCAGCCATTGCAAAAGGCCCCCTTGCCCTTTCCTGGTGAATCCCAAAGGCAGGATCCAGGATATATTTAGGAAAAACAAACCTATCCATGCCAAAATGTTCAAATATAGCCATAGATGTCAAATATAATCCCATCAGCATAAGGAACTTAATAAATCCTTCTCTTTTTTCTGCAGAATCATAAACACTTTGACTAATGAAGAAGATGCCAAACGGATATACATAAGCCGGGATAAAGGTCCCCATCTGCAGCCTTCCGCCTTCTTTCAGAAAAGAACCTGTATAGAACATCGAAATTATCACCAATAGGCCAAACAGGAACATTGAACGTTCAATCCCTGCTATATGGAAAATCTTGTGTTTCTTCATTAAGACCTCCATAACAAATATGATAACTAAAAACGCAAACAGTATTCTTTCTAGAGATATGTCTGGCAATAGAGAACCAGAGGCGTCGATCCGTTGATATCTAAATAAAAGATAGGCCAGAAGCCATATGTATATTCCATTCGTAAAATTTTTACTAGCTACAAGGAATAGAAATAAAGCTGCTATAAAAATTGCTTCTAATAAAATTAAAAACTCTGGAGAAAACAAAACCTGTAAGTCCATATCTCTTATAAAACTCCCTTGATGTGTTTGTAAATTGCGTCCGATGCTATTCTGTTACCATATCTATTCCAATGAGAACTTAAACGATAATAAGCCCTGCGACGAGTTTTTTTAAAATACCCTGATAGGTCTAAATAATCTATATCCATACTCTTGCATATCTTCTCTATATCATGCTGATATGGAATATATCCTATAGTCTTCAGCGCTTCTTTTTTTGATGGGATAGCTGCAACAATCAGCCTCCCTCTTCTTCTGAAGACCTCGTCCCGCAATTCTTTTATGATTCTCCCTGTCAAAATATATTTCTCTCTTTGTCCCGCAGGATCAGGCTCCTCAGCTATGCACTGCCTAACCGCATAAAGGTTTTTTATCCTATAATACATATCATGGATAAAATGTGACTTGAAAATAATGCAGGCGTGTTCCTTAAAAGAATAAGGCCTTTCTTTCACAGCATTGGCCTCGCTCCATTGTCTATCTTTAGGCACAGGTGTGTTTGTCAGGACTAATTCATCTCCGACTAATTCATACCTTGGTTTATGCTTCTTATATCTGTACGTGCTGCTATTATCATCAAAATCATTCTCACAGAACATTAAAATTGTCAGTTTAAGAGGCCTCATGTGATCCCATTGCCTGAAAGCTAAAAGTGACTGATCTGTGCCATACCCGCGATGCGATAGATTAAATATTTCATAATCAGGCAAATCCTTTCTTAAGATATTAACAAACATCTCATCGAAATTGACCTCATAACCCCACGTAAATGAATCTCCCAAAAATACTATCGCCTCTTTTTTAGTCTCGTTCTTTTTGTGATCTATATCTCTAAACCCCGATTGATTGTGCCTGGTTATTATTTTGGCAGAACAAGTTACAAAACTCTCCTCGGTATTCGAAACCCCTGCCCATCCTAATCCTGCGTCATATTGCAGTAGGCTTCCATGCTCACTTTCGTCCTGCTCCCATTTACTAAAATAAGGGAAAGGATCTATGATTCTATAACCTGCCTCGATAACGATAAAACAAATTATCGCAGTAACTATAGATAATAAAATATTTTTGACATTTATCCTGTTCATCTTTTCCTCTTTATTGCGAGGCCTGGGCAGTCAGGCTGCTCAATCTGATGCTATCCACGTACAGATTCCTGTCCTCCATGGTCTTCTCGTCGTAATAATCATTGTCAAAGATGATCTCGAAGCTGTTCACTGGGTAGTCCACGACTATGATGCCTGAATAATCCTTCCAGTCAGAATCGTTTACAAAGACATCCACTGCATTTTCGTTATTGCACCTGAGGGCCATGTGAGGCCAGATGCCTTTTGCGCTCTTGCCCTTTGCCCTTACATCAAATTCATAGATACCTGCCGGCAAGACTACATCTATTATTAGACTGCCCTCTTTATGAAGGCCCTTGTTCAGTTCAAATTCCAGGTCAACTCCGCCGCCAGGCCTTAAATCATAGCTTAATGGCAGGTGATTGAAATCAATTATCCTGGTCATATCCTCGGCCTGTTTTAGCATCTTGTATCTTAGCTGATAGCCCTCTGGGTTTTTCGGGTCTAAGGATATTGACTTCTCAGAAAATGTCTTTGCCTTATCTATCTCGCCCTTCCTCAAATAATAATCCCCCAGCGACGCAAACCATATAGATTCATTCCTTTTAGAGGGTTGAATTTTTTTGAATTCACTCATGGCCTTTTCAAGAGACAAGAGCCTTAGATAACACCTTACCTGGCCCAGCACACTGGCCTCATTATCTTCTAAAAACTCGCTTGCCATCTTGTAATATACAAGGGCCTGGTCTATGTCCTGGCTGGAAAAGGCCATGGACGCAGCCCTCAGATATGATTCGCCATCTGTAAAGCCCTTTGGCAGTATTGACAGGGTCTCGGATTTTGACATCACGTATGCTGCCTTTTTGTACGCTTCGACTGCCAGAGACGGCCTGTCAGTCTCTATCATGAACTTGCCATATGTCTTTAAGTAATATGAATTCAAAGGGTCCAATTCCAGCGCCTTTTCATAGGCATTACCTGCTAAATTAATATTCCCATCTCCAAGAGAATGCTTGTAAAGCTCATGACAGGCATTACCCAGCCCTATCCATGACCAGCTGTCTATTGGATTCAATTGAATCGCCTCTTCATAGAAGCGCTCTGATCTTGTAAAATAACCCATTCTGCTGTAAATACCTGCCAGCCTATATGGATACTGGTAATTAAAGAGGTTAAATTTCATGGCCTTGACTGCCATGTCCTGTGCCTTTTCCAGATCATTTCTGGACAACTCTTTTTCAGATATTGTTGAATAGGCCTCTGCCATAAGAGAGCTATAGATTAAAGCAATCAGTGTGAACATAAGGATGGCTGCGCATGATTTAATGAATATATTGGTAACCGGGCGCGGCCTCAGCACCAGTAAAGGACACTCTTTTTTCATTTTTGAATAGATATTAAATAAGAGTGCAGAAAATACTGTAAATAAGATAGCATTGCTGGGTATGCGCAGATTAAAATCTCCTATGCTGTGAATGGCCATGCCCAAGATCCCTGTTGCCAATGAAAGTGAGATCCATTTCTTAAAAGGGTCCTTTGTAACACTATAGGTCGTAAGACCCTTTTTGATTATACTTACTATAATAAAGATCATCAGCCCTAAGCCAAATATACCCATATCAGAAAAGACCTCTAGATAATCATTGTGCGCGTAGTTTATAAGCCTGTTCAATCCAGCTGGCCTGTACCTTGGAAAATTATGGATAAACGTGCCTGGCCCAGTGCCAGAGACCCAGTTATCTTTGATTATTCCCACAGTCCCTTCCCAAATGCTAAGCCTCCCTGAAAAATCCAGTTCTCTGTAACTTGAAACGCGCTCTAAAAGAACCGGCAGGTCTGCGGCATTAAATATAAAGATCCCGACAGCTATAGCGCTAAGGATCAATATAAAGGTTACAAATCTTATCCTGCCTTTTCTTAAGATAATGCCCAGCATAAAAAACATTGATATAGCCAGAGAAAACCATCCGCCCCTTGACATGGAAAGCAGCGCTGCTGCCGAAAGTATCAGAAATGAATATATATATAGGGCCTTCTTGCCTGTATCCTTTTCTGATAAGATCATCCCAATGGACAGGGGTATTATAAGGCCTATGAATCCTGCAAAATGGTTGTGATTGACAAATGTCGCTGAGAGAAACACAGGACTGCTCCACCATGACCTCTGTATCACGCCCAGATACTGCAGGATGCCAAACAATGCAATGCCAGCGCCTATTGCGACTATTACAGTCAGTAATCTCTTTATCTCTGCCTCACTCCTTATGAAATTCACGACTATGTAGAAAATAAGCGCCAGGTTCAAAAGCCGTAAAAATTCCATAAAAGAGCCATAGATATATACAGAAGTAAAGCTGGATATAGCAAACACTATGAAAAATAATAATATAGGCATGTCCAAACTCGTCCTTCTGATAGTTATCTGACCCCTCGGGGTATTTTTCCCGATTATCAAGGGGTCATCCTGAGGCCGTAAGGCCGAAGGATCTCTATTAGAGGCAAGCTTAAACACACAAAAAAGCGAGACCAGGAGTGTCAGGATCTGAATGGGTGCAAATGCCCATATCCTGACCGCGCCTCTTGCTATTGGAGCGAATATTAGAATTAGGGTAAGGAATATCTCTATCATATTATCTTTGTGAATAGTTCCACGAACTCTCCATCAAATTGTTTATTCTTCTGGTTTCTCAGTTCAGCTATAGCAGCCTCTTTTGTAATAGGCCTTTTATAGGAATGCTCTGAGACCATTGAGTCGTATGCCTCTGCAACAGAGATTATGCGGGCTGATTTTTGAATTGCATCGCCCTTAAGGCCATTGGGATAACCAGTACCATCTACCCATTCATGGTGCTGAAAAACAATAACTGCTACATCTTCCATGTCCTTTATGGAATTAAGGATCCGAAAGCCTATCCTTGGATGGTCTTTTACAGATTCATATTCCTGGGTGCTCAGCGTTTCTCTTTTCAAAAGGATATCCTTGTCCACGCCTATATGGCCTATGTCATGGATAAGGCCTGCCATCTTTACAATGGCTATGTTTTTTTCATCCATGGCCATGGCCTTTGCAGCCTCAGAACAAAGCCTGGAGACATTCTGCGCATGAAGGCTTAAAGACTGGCCCAGCCTGCCAAGGCTGTTAAACATGGCCAGCATGACATTGGACAAGAGCATGACTGAAGAAAGCCCTGCTGAATCCTCTCTCAGTAAGGCCCTGTGTCCTAATGTAGCCAGGAGCTCAGACTTGCTTATCCTGTGATGGCCGCCTGGTGTCTTAAGCGTCTTTAATTTTCCAGCATAAATATAGTTCTTTATGGTGGAAAGGCTGAGATTAAAATAATCTGCAGCCTGTTTTGGTGTGAAATACACCTCTTCATTATGCTTGATTTTCATTTCTACCCCTTTTGATATTAATCGATTTTATACTTTTTTAACTACTTTATGTTTAGACTCTCCCTATGCATCTGGATAAAAACTAAAAATTATTCAGCGGCCTGTGAACTGTAATATTTTCCGTAGTAATGCTGTGGATAGGAATAGGAGTCATGGGTGAGTGAAATATTATTTACTATGACACCTAATATATTTGCCTTTACATTCTTCAACAATTCCTTTGACCTTGTCAAAAATTCCTTTGTGGTCCTTCCTCCCTCGGCTATCAATATAGTCCCTGTGCATAGACTTGCAAGAAGCGCTGCATCTGTGACAAGCGCGACAGGAGGTGTGTCGATTATTATCGTTGTATAGTGCGCGCTTGCATTTTGCAGAAAACGCTTCATGTTTTCAGAAGAGATGAGTTCAGCAGGCTTGTTTGTGGTCCCGCCTGACGTAGCAACATATAGATTGCTTATACCTGAATACTTGACTGTGCTGTCAAAATCCTTTTCGCCTGTCAAGAACTGCAGGAGCCCTGAAACATTGTCATAATTAAATATAGTGTGCACCCTGGGTTTTCTCATATCAGCGTCCACCAAAAGCACGCGCTCGCCGCTATTGGCCAGCATAAGCGCAAGGTTTACAGCGCTTATGGTCTTTCCCTCGCGCGGCACTGAGCTCGTGATAACAATGCTCTTTGAGGGACATGATTGATTTATGGAAAATAAAAGATTGGTCCTTATTGAACGGTATGCCTCTGCTGCCAGGGAATTTGAATCCTTTTCAACAATAAGGTCTACATCCTTTTTCTTTGCTATCCTTTTACCGTCGGCTTTTATCTTTGGCACCGAACCTAGGACAGGGATCTGTAAGAGTACTGCGATATCCCGCGGGTCCTTTAATGAGACGTCCATGTATTCCTTGAAAAAGGCAAGTACTGCGCCTCCTAAAAGCCCCATGATCACGGCCAGCATCAAGTTGAGCGACTTCTTTGGCTTTATAGGTTTTTTGGGTATCTCTGCAATGTCTTGGATGCGGACATTATTTGTCTGGATCTGGCTTGCGATAGAGGTCTCTTTTAACCTGTTAAGGACTATTTCTAAAATGCGCTCGCTTGTGTCTACCTCTCTCTGCAATACATTATAATTTATTATCTTTCGTTCATGCTCAAGCGCATTGGCCTTTTGCCCTGCCATGGCCTTTTTAAACTTGGCCTCTTCCTGGACAGCATTTTTATACTCGGTGTCGACCTCGCTCTTTATGCCTGATCTGAGATATTCCATGCCTTCCAAAAGCCTTATCATCTTAGGATGCTTGTATTTGTATATCTTTTTATAATCGACAAGAAGCGCCGTCTGCGTGAGGTAGTCTTCTTTTAATTTTTTCAAACTCGGGTTATCTGTAAAAAGCGCTGACAGGTTTTCGAGGGCTACATTGCCGTTTTTGTCTATCACTATCAGGCTGTTATAATTGGTCTCTGCCCTTATGCGCCTTTCCTGCGCTGCCAGGTAGCTTGTATTCAGCTTTGTCAATGAATCGCCTATTATGGCGTCCTGGTTGGCTATAGAGACAATGTCATTTTCTTCTTTGTAATTCTGTAGCTTTAGCTCTGACTCTCTAACCTTTTGCTTTTGTGTCTCTACCTCTTCCTTTAACCAACCCCGGGCCTGGCCAGACATCTTTAACTTTAATGACATATTTGAACTGGTATAGACATTGGCAAATTCATTTGCTATAAGAGCCGCCAGCTTTGGGTCTCCATCCTCTGCGCTTATCCTCAGGAACCTGGTATCCCTTATGTGCTCTACTTTTACTTGCTTGAGCAAGGCCCCTATAGGATCCTTTGCCTTTTTAAATTCCTCTCTTGAGCCTAACTTTAGATTCTTTATTACATGGTGAGCAGTGCGCCTTGACTTTATTATCTCCTGCTGCGTCTCTATGTAATCCCTGTAGGCAAAATAATTGCTCTCACCCAGCTTTACAACATCTTTTACTGACAGGACATTCGGGCTCTCTACTTCCACGATGACCGTGGCTTCTGCCTTGTAGGTCTTTTTCTGGAGGAAGGTCGCTATGGTCATTGTCGTGACAGTGATTAAAAAGAAACTTATTACGATCCACTTCCTGCGGAGTAGTATGTTTATATAATCCTTTATGTGTATGTCTTTGGTGATATGCATTTTTTCCTCTTTTGTCATCCCCGCGAAAGCGGGGATCTAATTTCCAGATTCCCGTTTTCACGGGAATGACACTCTTGCGTATCCTAGAAGAAACTCTCCGGCACTACTATAATATCGCCTGGCTTTATAGGGATATCCTTTTCCTTGTCACCTTTTCTTGTGATGTCTGTTACCTTTATAGATATGCTGACCTCTTCGCCGTCTTCCACGCGCAGGACCTTTGTGCCGTTAGAGGCTGCGCCTTCTTTAAAGCCGCCAGCCATTGTGATTGCCTCTAATACAGTGGTCTGCCTGTCTTTAAAAAGCTCGTATTCGCCTGGCTTATTCACAAAACCCATTACAAATACCTTCTTAGGCGTGTATTTGTCTATGAATACATTCACTTGTGGGTCTACTAAATAATCCTCCTGGAGCGCGCGCCTTATCTTCTCCTCTATTGCATCTACTGAGAGGCCTATAATATGCACAGTCCCGATCAGGGGTAAATTTATCTCGCCCTTTGAATTGACCCTTACCTTATTAGTAAGGTCTGGCTGCTCATACACAGTTATCAAGAGCACATCCCCTGCATCCACCTTATATTCTTCGGCAGATACCAGGCCTGGCGTCAGGATTAAAATTGCTAAGAGTAGTATGGTTAAATATCTCATAATTAAACCCAATGAGGTCGCTGAAAAACTACTAAAATGCCATCAGCGACCTCAGAGAGCACTGCCTATTTTTAGACTTTTTCAGTGCTCTCCTAATACACCGCGTAGGTGCGCGGTGCGCACCTACGCGGTGAAAATGGTTAAAACTCCGCTCTTGCCGTAAGTGTAATCAGATTCTGGTCATAGTCAAAGGAGTCAAAGTTAGAATCCCTTACAATATGCTCGGCCTGCAGGGTCAGCGTAAGCCATTTTCTCATGTAATACCTTAGGCCTGCGCCGAGTGAGGAGTAATTATCCTCTCTTTTCTTGGTCTCTATCCCTTCTGTTGTCTCCCTGGGATAGGAATTGATCTGGTATAGTCCTGTGACAAAACCTAGGAGTTTTGGCGTGAAAAAGTGGCTAAATGTTGCGGAAACGTTTTCCATCAGGTAATAATTATTTACGTCATAAGTTGATTCGTGTGCCAGCCTGCGGCCTGAGAGCTTTACAGAATCCTTTTCTGAAAACTTGTGTACGAGATCTCCATACACGACCCATTCGTCAGAGTCTGGGTCATCGCCCTGTTGATAATCGCCCCACTGCATACCTGTCTTTATAGTGGCCTCTGTCTTGGGTGTCAGTTCTCCGATCGCGCCGACCAAAAGCTGGTAATACTTTGCATCTGAGCGGGTATCGTCATCATATACTATATCTGTAAAATCATATTCTAATAGGAGTTTTGTCTTTTCAAATGTCTGGTGGGTAAGCATTGCAGAATAGATATGCTCAGTCCTGTCATAGGGGTTATAATCTGCGCCTTCGTAATCACGATGGAAGTTCTCATAGCCAAGCTCTATGCCGAATCGTTCCTTCTCAAGCTTTGTCTTAATACCGATCCTGTTGTCCTTTCTTTTGACCCTGTCTGTATCTTCTGTGCTTGGCCTTTCAAAGACACGGGCAAACCTATCGTAAACACTTACGCTAAGATCATGGAATTCAAGGTCTAATATGCCTGAGAGGTAGTGATTAGTGCCATCCTGGGAGGAGTTGTCCATGAACATGCTTATGTCTGAATGATAGTCAAAGGTCAAAAGCGCGTTTTCATTCAATCCCCACTCAAGCTCGGCGCCTGGTGTCAATATGACTATGAAATCGCTTTCTTCATTGTCCGAAGAAAGAAAGATATTGTCATCATATTGTAGTTTTACCTCTCCGTAAGGCCGAAGTCGCTTGTCTTCTCCTAATGGTATGCCTTCTCCAGCAAATAAAGAAGAGTTAAATACTAAGATTGTGCTAAGGAAAGATACTACGACTATTATTCTATACATCTTCTCCATTTCTTCCTCCTCTGGTTTTTAATGATTTTATATGATTTTATACGATAATTTAGAAAAGTATATCATATGCATCAAACTTTGTCAATACTTTTTTAATATATTTATAAATTTAACTTTAGACTCTTGCACAAGTGTCCGCCTTCGCCAAGCAACTCCTGCTTCGCTGTGCTACTTTCGTGCACAGCTTCGCAGGACAAGTTTCGTGCTGGCTTCGGCGGACTTATTTGTGGGATTTTGGGTTATTTAGGGTAGGATTATAGCTTTTTTACACAATCTCAAAAAACAGGTTAGCTAACTTAGGGTCAAACTGTGAGCCTGAATTTTCTCTGATTATTCTGATCGCCTCTTGTTTTGAATATGCCTTTCTGTATGGCCTTTCAGACAAAAGCGCCTGGAACACACCTGCGATTGCAAGGATGCGCGCGCCTAAAGGGATCTTCTCTCCTTTAAGTCCATCTGGATAACCAGTGCCATCTATCCACTCGTGGTGATGCCTTATAAGCGGTCTTGCATCTTCTAAAAATTTTATATCACTCACAATCCTTTCAGCAATCTTTGGATGCTCTTTTATGACCATATACTCTTGCTCAGTAAGCTCGCCTGGCTTTCCAAGGATCTGTTCGCTCACTCCTATTTTTCCAATGTCACGCAATAATGACGCAAGCTCCAATGTCTTTTTTTCATCTTCGTCCATATTGAGTCTCTGAGCAATCTCCAATGAATACCTTGCTGTAAAATCAGGCTGATCGCTCTCGCAGCCCTCTCTTATCTCCAATGCCTTTACCAAGGCCTTTAGAACCAATAAGTATGTCTCATGCGTGTCAACCCTGTCGCCGTTTGTCTTTATGAACTCTTGTGTGCCGTTTTTAATTTCTTCTAAGAATGTGCTCTCTAATTGGCGAGGCATATCAGAACGAAGGATACGATGATGGCCGCCCGGGGTCTTGAAGGATTTGATCTTTCCTTGGTATATATAATTTTTTATGGTTTGAACGCCGACCTTGAGTAATTTAGCAGCTTCTTTTGTTGTTAGAATGGACTTTTTGTAGAGTGCAGTGTGATTGTTTTTATTATTGTTCTTCACAATATAAAGAATTGTATAAAAATGTAAAAAAGCGACAAATAACAGCTAACGTTTTAACGATTATATACTCTTTTCGTTAACCCTGTCAAGAAAAATCTCGCCCGCTTTCAGCGAGCTCGATGACTTTCAAAACAACTACCTCAATTCTATAAGGCCATTGCACAGCGGGCAAATAATACTTGATGTCCCTCCTATGTGGAACTCCTTGCCGCCTGGGGAGAAGTCTTTTATAACCTTACTAGGTATCTCTAACTGCCTCCTGCAGGCTAGGCAGGTTATTATCGTTGATGTATTGGCATCTTTCTTCCTTCTTCTCCAGAACATTGGGAATTATCTCCTTTGTGTCTCTTATAAAATCATAGAGATAGCCGTATTTAGGGTGCCAGATATACATCAGCTCCATCTTCTGTTTGCACTTAGGGCAGATAAGAGGATCCAGTTTGAAGCTTTCTATCATCCTCTCTCGATATGTCTTGTTTTTTAAGACTGGCCTTTCAAACGTAACTCCAGCTTCTTTCAAAACCTTCTCTATTATTGCCTTTGTCTTGGTTATCACCTTCCGTGCATATAATCCAAAATATCTTACCATCTGTAATCCCTTTGGGGCTATGTGTTGTGTCATCCATGCTATAAACTGATATGCTGTCACTTTTATGGTAATCTTCTTATTTGTAGGGTGCTCTTTGTAGATGTATGTTACATATTCACCGTCATAATCTACTATTCTTGATAGTGTTATTGGTGGAGAGGCTACATAGCTTATGAGATATGAGACTATGTCTCTCTGTCTTACTTTATCTCGCATGGCTCTTGTGATTAAACCCTTGTCTTTTCTTTTTCGGTAAATCTCTTCTATAATCTTTAGAGCTTCTGGGTCATCCTTCAGGGCTTGTTTCAGTCCTTTGAGTAAATAATACAGCCATTTCGTTTTTAAGGTGTCTTTGTCTATGTATGTAACGTTATACCATCTGCCGTCTTGGGCTATGCCGCCTTCTGTAACTAATAAATGTACATGCGGATTAAATGTCCCTCTCCTGCCAAATGTCTGTATTACTGCTATTATCCCTATCTTAAGAGGCCGTTTCGGCTTAAACTTTCCTACCATATCTTCTAAAAGTTCTTTTGCCTGCGTTGTTAGAATATCTACTAGTCTTCTATCTTTATGAATATATGGCCATATTGTACTTGGTACGGTCAATATAACATGCCGGTGTATGACTTTATTGAAAATTGTTTGTTTCATCCTCAATAGCCACTTCTCTACATACACCCTGCCGCATCGAAGACAAAAACGTGACTTGCAGCTAAACGGAATTATCTTCTTGCGATGGCAGCCTGGAGTTACACACCAATATTCTATATACCCGTTCTCTTTTAAACCACAGCCCATCATCTTCTGGACATTGCTCTCTATATTATCATCTGTAAGGTTTGGGTGAAAGCGCTTGAACTGGCTCCAATGGTCGCGGAAGATCTGAACCATTATGTTCTGGTTGTAGATGGTTTTCATAAGTTACATTATACCATAAGGATGGATTTAATTTCCTTGTAGATCAAGAAAAATCCGCCTTTCGGGCAGAGACTTTACGGCAGATTTTTTCAAAGGGGCTCTGCCCCTATGACGGTCGCTTCGCTCCCTGTTACCCCGAAAGCCTGGGGGAAATTTTCCCCCAGACCCCCTTGCTTGATTGCATTCAACAGACATATAATTTCCTATGCAATCAAGATTTTTTTGGGAAATATAGCAAGATTCTACGACTAGGGATGACAAAATTACAAACTTTCAAATGTGAAATTTTCATGAAGATTGGCAGACTGGGGTTGAATATAGCCGAAAATATGGTAGACTTATAGTAGAGGGATTAATACATACCTTTATACATATAGAAAGGGGGTGAAAAATGTTAAAGCTAAAAAGTAGGCATGGCTTTACGCTCGTAGAAATCATGATAGTAGTCGCAATCATATCTCTATTAGCAGCAATCGCAATACCGAACTTACTACGGGCACGCCACAATGCTAACGAAGCAGCAGCTATCGTAGCTCTGAGGACCATCTCCACAGCTTGTGAGAGCTTTCGTTCAGCACAGACACCAACAGCATATCCTGCAAGCCTGGCAGCGCTAAGTGGAGCAGTACCTCCATACATAGATGCTGCTCTAGCAGGCGCCACTGCAGCCGGGACCGCAAGACAGGGTTATTTTCATACCTATGTCATGGTAAACAATAACCAGTTTACCTGCACATCTAGCCCTGCAGCGCCAGGCACAACAGGCACTCGTATCTTTTTCGTGAACGAGACTGGTGTGATAAGGCTGAAC
>JAHILY010000024.1 GCA_018896815.1 Candidatus Omnitrophota bacterium
AAGAATGAAGATGTGGTGCGCATGACAGTGAGCAAGTCGATTTCGCCGATAAAGGTCGCAGCCTACAAGACAAAGATTATCGACAAGAGGCTTTTGCAGCAAAAATTGCATTCCTTGCCATTGCTGGAGGCATAAACTCTGTTTTGGCAACCTCGTAGGTTGCCAAAACAGAGGTTGCCAAAGCCGCCCCTGAAAATAATTGAAAGAAAATGACCCTCCTCCGTGTCTAATGTATAGAAACTAAAAAAAGGAGGAGTGCATGGTATCAAAAATATTTTCAGCAGCTACCATTGGTATTGAAGCAAGACAGATTGAGATCGAGGTGGATATAGCAAACGGCCTGCCAGCTATTGTAATAGTGGGACTGCCAGATGTTGCTATCCGTGAATCCAGAGACAGAGTGCGCTCAGCTATAAAAAACAGCCAGTTTACCTACCCTTCGCAAAAGATCACGGTAAATCTTGCCCCATGCGACATAAAAAAAGAAGGACCATCCTTTGACCTGTCCATAGCAATAGGAATACTGGTTGCGTCTGGACAGATCGATTGTAAAAATATAAAGGATTTTGTATTCCTGGGCGAACTTGCTTTAAACGGTAAAATAAGGCCTGTAAGGGGCAGCCTGCCTGTTGCGATGTCTTTAAAAAATACTGGCAAAAAACTTATCCTGCCAGAGGCAAATGTATATGAAGCCAGCGTGGTAGAAGGCGTAGAGGTCTATCCTGCAGGTAGGCTGGATAGTATATGCAATTTTCTAAATGGAAAGGAGGCGCTTCCGCCCATGGTTTCTGAGAGAGTTGTCTCTTTGCAGGCAGACAAAGGCTATCAACTCGATTTTTCAGATGTAAAAGGTCAGGTATATGCAAAGAGGGCAATAGAGATCGCGGCAGCAGGGGGACATAATATAATAATGATAGGGCCGCCTGGCAGCGGAAAGACAATGCTTGCAAAAAGGCTTCCGACGATAATGCCCGATATGGTGCTGGAGGAGTCACTTGAGACTACCAAGATTCATAGCGTATCAGGGCTTATACCAGAGAGAGGCTCCATAATAAAAACCAGGCCATTTATGGCGCCTCACCATACTGCCTCTGATGTTTCGCTTGTCGGGGGAGGGAGCGTGCCAAAACCGGGAGAGGTAAGTCTGGCACATAACGGTGTCCTGTTTATGGATGAATTACCTGAATTTCACAGGAATGTCCTTGAATCACTGAGGCAGCCTTTGGAAGACGGCTATGTAACTGTCTCAAGGGCGGCTGGCTCTATAAGATTTCCGTCCAAGTTCATGCTGGTTTGCGCCATGAACCCTTGCCCGTGTGGATTCCTCACGGATCCTAAAAAGGAATGTCACTGCACTCCTCCCAGGATACAAAAGTATCTATCGAAAGTTTCCGGGCCTCTCCTTGATAGAATAGACATACATATAGAGATACCCCCTGTTAGATATAAAGAGCTCTCGGATGAAAGTTCCGGTGAGAAATCTGAGAAAATAAAACAAAGGGTTGAGGCCGCAAGAGCGATCCAGCTTGCCAGATTCTCCGCCGAAGGCGGATCCGCCTCTGGCGGAAAAGACAACAAGATATTTTCAAATTCCCAGATGAATCATAAGCTAATCAGAAAATATTGTAAATTAGATGATGTTTCCCGAGGACTTTTAAAGACCGCTATTACTGAGCTTGGCTTCAGCGCCAGGTGTTATGATAAAATCCTGAAGATTGCCCGGACTATAAGTGACCTGGCTGGGAGTGAGAATATCCATGCCGAACATATCTCTGAATCCATTGGCTACCGTTCTCTCGACCGTAACTTCTGGGCGTAGCTCTTCGGGAGGCTATGGGAGCCGGGCTCCCATAGTTCTGTCTATCACAGTTGTCAAGTAAAGGAAGGAGATGAAAGATGTTGAGAAAAACTCAATTTGCAAATGATCATTATTATCATATTTACAATCGCGGAGTAGATAAACGTAAAATATTTTTAGAGAATAAACATTATTATCGTTTTATTCAGGGCCTTTACGAATTTAACGACTTAGACGTTGTGACCAATGTAAATTGGCGATTATTTAACTATGGGAGCCCGGCTCCCATAGTTAAGAAGAGAAAGCGATTAGTTGAAATAATATGTTTTTGCCTTATGCCTTCTCATTTTCATTTGATTTTAAAGCAATTGGTAGAAAATGGTATTTCTAAATTTATGCATAAGCTGGGAACGGGATATGCAAACTACTTCAACGAAGTGCAGGATAGGACAGGGTCTCTTTTTGAAGGTCGATACAAGTCAATCTTAATAGAAGAAGACAGATACTTTGTGCATCTTTCACGATACATCCATTTAAACTGCATAGGCCTTATAGAGCCAAAATGGAAAGAATGTGGAATTAAAGATTGGGAGAAGGTCAATAAGTTTTTAGAAAGGTATAGATGGTCTAGTTATTTGGATTATGTTGAAAAAAGCAATATGCCGTCACTAGTAAATACGGATTTCATTTTAAATTATTTTGGAAGCAAAGAAAAGTACCGACAGTTTACTAGTGGCTGGTTACATGATGACATAAATTATATTAAAGATTTAACACTTGAATAACTATGGGAGCCCGGCTCCCATAGTTACTATGGATAGGGTGTACCTAAATAGGACGTCTGCTATGGTCTTGCGTATACTTATGATGTAAGGGAATTGATGTATAAGCTAAACTATGATACATGATTAAATGGAGGGGAAAGTGTATAACTCGTTGCAATTAAGAGAGTTATTTCATGCCGAGTCCTATGCCCTTAAAGGAGGGTCAAACTTGCGTTTTTTCTTTAATAGTATCCGTTATTCAGAAGATATGGACCTGGATATTAAAGGCGTAGAAGTCTATGCGCTCAAGGATATAGTTATGAAAATATTACAGGATCCGTCCTTTCAGGATATCTTTAAGCCGTTTGGTATAGAAAGGGTTGTGCCGCCGGATATTGGCCGTGCGAAACAAACTGAAGCAACCCAGAGATTCAAGATACACTTGATCACCTCTGCAGGAGAGGACCTTTTTACGAAGATAGAGTTTTCTCGCAGGGGATTCAGGGGAAAGGTTGTTGTCCAGCCCGTTTCAGCGGTTATCTCGCGCGCGTATATGTTGCCGCCTTTATTGGCCCCGCATTA
>JAHILY010000025.1 GCA_018896815.1 Candidatus Omnitrophota bacterium
CCTTCATAATCAAACGGGATAATGCCTTTTTCCTCGCAAACATGCTTCTTTTTAAGCAGTACAACCTGGCGCTTTTTAAGTAAACGAGTCCTAGAGCCCTTAAACCTCCCTACCCTTATCCTCGGCCCTTCCAGATCCTGCAAGACCCTTACATGTCGCCTGTATTTTTTATTCACGCGCCTCACAAGATTTATCCTTCTTGCATGGCTATCTAAATCGCCATATGAAAAATTGAGCCTCACAACATCCATGCCTGCCAAAGTCATGTTTCTTATGGCTGTCTCGTTAGAGCTTGCAGGCCCAAGTGTACATATGATCTTTGTCCTTACCATGATTTTTCCTTTACTTTGACGATTTTTTCTGTTAGTATATGATACAATATGAAAACGAAAAAGTCCAAAAGAAAAGATAAGTTCTATATAGAGTTTTCTACGGCTGATAGGCTGGGTATTTGCCTTTTTAGATACCAGCTGTATCCAAAGGAAAAATTCCTGGCTGTTAATCCTGCCCTTACAAAGATACTGCGCTACGATTCTGAAAAGGAAATCCATGATCTTACTGTTCGCTCTCTATTCAAAGAGGCCAAAGAGGCGGGTAATTTTTTGAGAATCTTAAAAAATGAAAAAATTGTCCGGTTTCATGAGGCCAAATTTAAGACAAAAGACAAAAAAGACGTATGGGTGGCTATAACCGCCTATCTAAGGGAGTCTGATAATTCTCGAAAGCATCTCTATATAGAAGGCATGCTGGAAGATATTACAAGGCATAAGGAGCTCGAGGAGAAGTTTACCTTTGAAAAAGAACTCTTCCAGAACCTGCTCGACAACCTGCCAGACGCTGTATATTTCAAAGACGATAAAAATAGACTCGTGAGAGTAAACAAGTTCTATGCCAGAGGATTCAAGATGAAACCCGAGGATATCATAGGAAAGACTGACTTTCACTTTTTCCCAGAAGACCAGGCCCAGAAGATGTTTGACGACGATACGCATATATTAAAGACAGGCAATCCTATAATCGGTAAGATAGAACGCACGCTTTTGCCAAACAAGACCTATAACTGCGTAACCACTACAAAGATCCCTGTACGCAATAAAAATGGAGACGTAATAGGTACTATGGGTATAACCAGGGATATTACTGTCTATGACCAGCTGGAAAGAAACAGGCTCGACATGGTAATGAGCTCTCTTAAGGTGCTTGATAGGGTATTGGAAATAAGAGATCCTTATACCTTCGGACATACAAGACGCGTATCTATAATTGCAGAAAAAATAGCTCAGGAAATGGGTTGGGACGAAAACAAAATACTGTCCTTGAAGATGTCTGCTGAGCTTCACGACATAGGAAAGATCCTTATACCGCTGGAGATACTAAATAAACCTGGCAAGCTCTCTGACTTAGAAATAAAGATGATCCAGGAGCATGTTAAAAAATGCTATGACATGCTAAAGACACATGACTTTCCTTATCCGATGCCAGAGGCCATATATCAGCACCATGAAAGGCTTGACGGCAAAGGATATCCGCGGGGTTTATCAGGTGACAGTGTAATCCCTGAGGCAAGGATCCTTGCCATATCTGATGTATTAGAGGCAATGACATTCCACAGGCCATACAGGGCTGCCTTGGGCCTAAAAAAGGCTGTGCAGGAATTAAAAGACAATTCAGGCATCAAATACGACCATAATATAGTAAACCTTGCGCTTAAGATCATAAATGAAAATAACTTTCAGCCGTTTTGGATGAAAGAAAACGCTGCTTATTAATCCTTCCTTGGGCCATGAAACCCTCCACAATTAAGAGTGATGTCTATTTTATAAAACTGAAAGGCCCCCAGGCAAGGCGGCCTTGTCTACAAAAACTACTGCAGGAGATAGATCCTTTCTCAGAATATAAAAAAGATGAATTTATCCCTGTGAAGCTGACCATAGGCGACAGCCGATGCATCTATCATCTCAGCCCTGAGCTTGTAAAACTTGTCGTCGCTGAGATAAAAAAGAAAAAGGCAAAGCCATTTCTTTTTGACACGAATGTCATATATAAAGGCAAACGCCTTAATGCAGTCGACCATCTCACGCTTGCGCAGAACAAAGGATTTTCCCATTCCAGGGTAGGCGCGCCATTTATAATAGCAGATGGACTGGTTGGCCATGACGGAAAGGAACATAAGCTGGAATCAGAATATATAGAGAAGATAAAACTACCTTCCTTTATAGGCATGGTAGATAGCCTGGTTGTGTTATCGCACGTCACATGTCATATCCTCTCGGGTTTTGCTGGCTCGCTTAAAAATGTGGCAATGGGCATGGTATGCAAGCCAACAAAACAGGCCCTGCATTCTTCTCTAAAACCTCATGTCATAGAACAAAAATGCGCCTCGTGTGGCCTGTGCATAGAGATATGCCCTGCGAATGCCATAGAGCTTACCACCCCCACCGCGGGGGTGACTCACCCCCGCGGTGGGGGTGGTAAGGCCGCCATAGACCAATCCAAGTGCATTGGCTGTGGCGAATGCCTCTGTGCATGTAAATTCGATGCAATATTCATAAACTGGGGCGAAGATCATGATGTATTCGCAAAGAGGATGATTGATGCAGCTCAATTTATACTATCAAAGTTCAAAAACAAACTCTTCGTCAACCTTGCCTTTGATGTAGCAAAGGAATGTGACTGCATATCCACAAAGAACGAAAAAATCGTATGCCAGGACATAGGCATCCTTGCATCTAAGGACATAGTTGCGCTTGATAAGGCGACCCTGGACCTTATAAATAAGGATGAGGACATAATCTATAAAGAAAAATCCCAAACTACGCATAAGACAATGTTGGAATATGCGCACAAAAAAGGACTGGGGAATCTAAGCTATAATCTAATTGAACTATGACAAAATTCAAGACCCTTTTTGGAATAAAAGAAACTGATGTAAAAAACACATGCCTGCTATTGCCGCTTATAAAAAAAGACATGCTGCATGGCCTATGCATAGAAAGACTGTCCAGAGGAAGGCTGTATGCCTCTGGGAATAACAGCTCCTTTACTATTATTCATACAGGCGTTGGCGCTGGATTATTAGGAGATGCAGCGCTCTATCTTGAAAATACCAAATGCCAGAATATAATCGTATTTGGTTCCTGCGGCCTGGTAGATGAGATAGATAATTTGAACATAGGAAACCTGGTATCCCCTTCTCTATCCTATTCCTTAGAAAGCTTTACAGAAATGTTATCAGGGTATAGCAAATGGGAATCCCATAAACCTGATAAAAAACTCCTGGAATACCTTATAAATAATAAAGTGAAAAAGGTAACCTGCGCAAGCCTTGGCTCTTTAAAGCTCGAAGAGGGTTATATTGATATATTTAAAGAAAAAAACATAGATGTGGCCGACATGGAATGCGCTGCGCTTTTTTCTGCCGTAAGATGCATTAAGAAAAAGGCAGCCGCTCTTTTTTATGTGACAGACATAATAAATAAAAAGCCATTTTACAGGAACCTGACCACAGAAGACCAGAGGATCCTATCTCTTTCAATAAAATCTGCGATCAATATCTTATGCAAACTTACAGAAGAGAATCTGAAAGATTAAAAAATACAGTATCTGACGTAGAAAAAACATTCCCGCGTCTTGGAGTAAATAAAAAACAGGAAATAATAAGGCTCCTGTACGAGATATCAAAAAAAGAAAATACCCTCCCTTCTTCTATAATCAAAGATATGGACTCAATCGACTTCAATACTGCAAAGCAGCGCCTCTTAAGAAGAAGATTCCCAAACTCATATATCAATAACGAGATATCCAGGACCTATCTCCCAAAACTAAGATTGGATAAAAAGTCATGCCTCGACATTAAAAATAAAAGATTCTATCCTGAAACTATCTTTATAGAAAAGGCAGCTCAAGGCTCAAGATTGGCTGAAAGATTCAGAAAATCCTTTCCACAAGCATCTTTTTCAGAGATAAAATCATTAAAAGACTACTTAAAGACACATAGAAATACTACAGTCAGCGACTATAACAAAAGACGCGGCACTGCCTTTATTACCTATGAAAATTATGACTTCTTTAAAACATGCCCGTGCACAAAAAAGGCAATAGGATGCGGCTATAATATATTTAACCTGAGTTTTGGCTGTATATTTGAATGTACGTTCTGCTATCTGCAGGAATATACAAATTCACCAGGCATAATATTTCCTGCAAATATCGACAATTTCTTCAGGGAATTCTCTTCTTATAAAAGAAAAGGTATGCGTATAGGTACAGGTGAATTCTCAGATTCTCTAATGCTGGATAATATAACAGAATATTCGCTTCCGATAGTCGAATTTTTCAGAAAACACCCTGATGTGCTTTTTGAATTCAAGACAAAAAGCGTAAATATTGAGAACCTGCTAAAAATAGATCATTCCGGAAATATAGTCATTGCGTGGTCACTTAATCCTCAAAGCATTATAGATGAAAATGAATTTCTCTCTACCTCTCTTCTTCAAAGGATCTCTGCTGCGAAGAAGTGCAGCCAGGCTGGTTACAGACTGGCCTTTCACTTTGACCCTGTGATCTATTTTGATGGATGGAAAAAAGAATACAAAAAGGTGGTTGATCTCGTTTTCAGTTCAGTCAAGCCAAATGACATTGCGTGGATAAGTATAGGGACATTGAGATTTAATCCAAAGGTAAAACAGGTGATCGAAGACAGATTCCCTGGCAATAAAATACTAGATCAAGAACTTCTGCCTGATTTTGACAATAAACTAAGGTATCCAGCTGCATTAAGACAAAATATCTACAAGGCCATGCTTGAAATGCTATCCAGGCACTCGAAAAAACTACCTGTTTATCTATGTATGGAAAGCTCTTCTATGTGGAAAAAGGTGAGACCTTTATGGCCCTCTGGGGCCTTACAGGACATTTATTCTGGCAGATGCCACACCCAACACAAAGCCTTGGGTCAACATATGGCTTAAATCCTTCGGTTAATTTAATTGCCTTGTCAGAAACAGGGCAGTGTTCTTCGCATACAAGGCATTCTTTGTTGTGAGCCCAGACAAGGCATATTGAACGATCTACCTCTGCAACGCCTAATCGGGTCTTTTTCTTCTCTTCTAATGAAAGTCTGGGGATTGCGCCTGTAGGACATACATTGCCGCAAAGAGTGCACTGGTATTCACAGTATCCTATCTCAGGCACAAGGCGCGGGGTCCATATACCATCCAGGCCGCATTCAAAGATAGATGGCTGAAGTCCATTGGTTATGCAGACCTTCATGCAATTACCGCAGCGAATACAGCGGTCCAAAAATTCCTGCTCTTTTAATACGCCTGGGGGCCGTATAACTTTACTGACTGCGGCTTTTTTCCCAAAGCCAAGGCCCAATGACAAAAAAGAGGCCAGCATAAGAAATATAAACTCCCGCCGTGTTGTCCCACCGCGTAGGTGAAGTGGTTGGCTTGCATTGTTACACCTACGCGGTGGAACAGGTAATGACCATGCAAACCTGGTTTTATGCGTAGGGCAATCATAGATACAATCCATACAAAGTATGCATTCACCCTTTTGGTAACTCAAATCATCATTTATAGCAGCCATCCTGCAGTTAGTCTTACACTTGAGACATCCTGCGCATTCCTCAATAATACGCCTTAAAAAAGATATCCTGGCCACCAGCGAATACATTGCGCCGAGCGGGCAAATTGCCCTGCACCAGAATCTCTTTGCCAAAAGCGTTGAGCATGCTATTAGGAGGAAAAAGATAAAAATAATTCCGGAATGAGAAAAATAATATACGTTTACGCCAAGAAACAAAGACTTTAACGCTCTATAAAAGTCATATAAAGGCCCATAAAAGTTAAACTGCCTTATAAAAAAGATGAATACCTTATCAAATCCCAATGTAACTGCAGGAATAAGATTGAGCGATACAAACCTCGCTGTAATCACAATTGGATCAAATACCCATGCGATCTGTATTCCTATAAAAGAGAATATTGCAATGACAGCGAGTATATAAAATTTTATAGAGCGAAGTGTTTTATTTTTCGACTGGGTTAGTTTTGTTTTTCTCTTTGAGATAGCGCCGCATGCATCAATTATTGTGCCCAATGGACATACCCATCCGCAGAAAAACCTGCCGACTATCAAGGTCAAGGCCAGCATAATAAGCGAAAAGATTATGCCAGGAAGAATTACTCGTCCACTTATAGAGGTAAATATCATTACGAAAGGATTTATCTTAAAGAATGTATCAGCCGGTAAGATACCTTGCAGAGGATAAGTAGTAGGCCAGAGGATGTATATGAATAATGCTAAAAAACATGCCTGCGACAATCTTCTTAGAATAACTAGTTTCCTCATACTTCTATATTCTTATATTCTAACCTGGTTAGTTTTTCCAGATTACACGCACGATTTCTTCAAAAAATCAGCCTGCTCAGCTTGCTAACCAGGTTAGACGTTCAGTTTTACTATATCTGCCTTGCTAGTGTCAAAGTTTCCAAAACCTGCATCCTTTGCCAGCTCAGCAATGCCGCTTCCTAATATCCCTTTATAGAATATCACAAAAATCCAACAATTCAACAGTTTAACAATATCATAAATCTTGCCTTTCTATTTATGCCATGTTAGCATATATATATGGAATTTTTTGAGGTCGTAAAACAAAGAAAAAGTGTAAGGGAATATTCTGATAAGAAGGTTGATAAGGCTATACTGAAAAAGATAATAGATGCAGGCCGCGTAGCAGCCACAGCCAGAAATGAACAGCCTTGGGAATTCATTATCTCATCAGATAAAGAGATCCTTAGTAAAATCTGCAGCATGTGTCCGAACGGCCCTTTTATTAAAGATGCTCCCCATTTAATAGCTGTCTTTTCGAAAGATACAAAGTATTATATAGAAGACTGCTCAGCTGCCACTCAAAATATGCTGCTGGCCATAGAGGCCCTGGGCCTTGGCGGATGCTGGGTAGCTGGCGATAAAAAAGACTATATAGAAGAAGTAAGAAAGATATTCAATGTGCCTGAGGGGTATAAACTTGTCAGCATGATATCAGTCGGCTATCCTAAAAAACCTCAGGGCCCGAAGAACAAAAAGGACCTTAAGGAAGTTCTGCACTGGGAGAAGTGGTAGAAATCTTTCCCCACCGCGTAGGTGCGCACCGCGCACCTACGCGGTGTAATCAGGTTAAAGCATTATGAACAACACCCTCTGGAAATTTCTGGATGACACCGGGACCTTTGTGGCAAGGAACCCGCATAAGTTAAGCAGGCTCTACTTCCCCCTCGCCAATAATAACATACTCTCCTCTATCACCCCAACCCTGCATGGTGACATAAAAACAGATCTTCATTCATTCCTAACGCCGCCAGCTACTACTGAGGACCTGCATGACTCAAGATACAATAGAAACTTCTGGCTATACATCAAAGGGATCGGCGCATGGTCAGCCGCATCAGGCCATGTTACTGAATCACTCGTAGAAGCTGGCATGCTCTGGCATAAGGTCATAAGGGTAAATAAACGCCTGGGCATAAAGGCAGGATTCACAAATTTTATCCCTGTAAATAACGACCCTGTTGAAATAATGACTGTTGAATTAACCAATCTGGGAAAGCGTAAGCTAAATATTACCCCTACTGCTGCAATACCAATATATGGCCGCTCTCAAGACCGTCTCCGCGACCATAGACACGTAAGCTCTCTCCTTAATCGCATAAAGATAGATAAACATGGCGTGATAGTGACGCCTACCATGAGTTTTGATGAAAGAGGGCATAAGATAAACTCTACTTCATATTTTGTATTAGGCTATGACAGCCACGGTAATGCGCCAACAGGGTGCTTTCCTACACTACTTGAATTCTCTGGTGAAGGTGGAAACCTTGACAGGCCTGAAGCAGTCCTGAAAAACTTAGGCCCTAAAAGAAAACCTGAGTTTACAAGGCAAGGAAAAGAAGCAATGGGAGGTTTAAGATTTAAATCATTGAATTTAGCGCCTGGCAAATCAGTTAAATATGTAATCATAATGGGGATAACTCATGTAAAAAAACCCCTTAAGATATTCAAAAAATTTAACTTACAGAAAAAAATAAATCATGCATTAAAGCTAAATCAGGAATTCTGGACAGAAAAGATCTCATCTATCAGCCTATCTACCCATAATAAAGACTTTGACAGATGGGTAAGATGGGTCACGCTCCAGCCTGCACTGCGTAAAGTATTTGGGTGTTCGTTCCTGCCTGATTTTGATTATGGCCGCGGAGGAAGGGGATGGCGAGACCTGTGGCAGGACTGCCTGACTCTACTCTTAATAAACCCTAAAGAAGTACGTCGTACCCTAATCAATAATTTTGCTGGCGTGAGACTCGACGGCTCCAATGCCACAATAATAGGAAAAAATGAAGGAGAATTTATACCTGATAGAAATAATATTCAGAGGGTATGGATGGACCATGGATTATGGCCGTTCATAACATTGAACCTCTACATAAATCAAACAGGCGACACAGATATACTCTTTGAAAGGGTGCCTTATTTTGAAAGTAAAAACAAGGACACCATCCTCAACCATATACTCCTCCAGCATAAAAGGCCATTTACAAAAATTGGAAGGCATGGAAACTTCCTCCTGGAGGGCGGGGACTGGAACGACAGCCTGGACATGGCAAGAGAAAAAGGAGAAAGCGTGGCCTTCACTGCTGCTTATGCAGGTAATCTCATTGAGCTCGCTGATCTGCTAGAAAAAATAAATTATAAAAAACAGATTATAAATGACCTCCTTAAAAAAGCTAGACGTCTTACAAAAAATATATGTAAAAATGAATGGCTGACTGTAAAACCAGGTTCTGGTTTTTTCAATGGCTATTATGATAATCGCGGAAGACGCATCGGAGGAAGACATAAAAATGGGGTCCGCATGACACTCACAGGACAGGTCTTCCCTGTAATGAGTGGTGTGGCAAAAGACGAACAGGTCAAGAAAATCTATAAAAGCGCTAAAAGATTCCTCTGGGATAAAAAACTCCATGGCTTTAGGTTAAATACCGATTTCGGAAAGGTCTATCCTGAAATGGGCAGGGCATTTAGCTTTATATATGGTGAAAAAGAAAACGGGTCGTTTTTCAGCCACATGAACATAATGTTTGCCAATGCGCTATATAAACGCGGTTTTGCAAAAGAAGGCTATGAGGTGCTAAACTCTATCTATAAAATGTCTATGAATACAAACCTTAGCAAGATTTACCCTGGACTACCTGAATACTTTAATTCTGATGGCAGGGGCATGTATCACTATCTAACTGGCTCTGCAAGCTGGCTTGTACTTACAATGCTGACCCAGGTCTTTGGCATACGCGGGAACATGGGTAATCTCCTCATAGAACCTAAACTAGTAAAAGAACAATTTAAAAGATCCAGTAAAATTTCAGTAGCTACACACTTTGCAGGCCGTAAGATAAAAGTGAATTACTTTAATCCTCGTAAACTAACTTATGGGAAATATAAAGTCGGCAGGATTAGTATTAATGGTAAGATTGTCAGTGGGATACCTATAAAAAGAAGTCTTTTCCTAAAACTCACCTCAAAATCCCCTAATAACACTATAGAGATATACCTATCCCCCCGCTAACTTTACATAGGTTCTTTGTTGTATCTTCTTATCTTAGCTAAAGGTTTTCTTATCTGTTCTCTTGTTTCTTCTTTTTCAGGATAGCCCATGCTGATTATTATATCTATCTTCTTTCTCTTTGGGATCCTTAGAATCTTCTTAACTTTGCTTTCATTAAACCATCCCAGCCAGCAAGTGCCAACACCCTCTTCTTCTGCCTGCAGGATCAGATGCTCGCACGCAATAGCTACATCCACAAGAGCAAAATGTATTCCCCTAAAAAAACCCGCGACTCGCGTAATATACTTGGTGCGCTCAGTAACTGCTACTATCAAAACCGGAGCCTTTTTAGCAAATGTATTCAATGTATATGGCGCTGAAAATGCTGCCTCAGCTACCTTATCTTTTAAATCCTTATCATCTACAACAATAAAAGACCAAGGCTGGGAATTACAAGCAGATGGCGCAAGCCTGGCTGCCTCAAGACACTTCTCAATAATCTCTCTCGGCACTGGCTTCAAAGAATATTTTCTTGTGCTTTTTCTTTTTTTTACAAGCTTGCAAAAATCCATTTAGGCAGATGCAGCTTTCTTTATATATTCTGGGAGATTATCCAGTCCCCTGTCTGCTATTTCCTTAATTATAGGGGCTACCTGGGTGCTGTATCTTTTAGATATATTTACTGGATCAAGACCTGGCCAACCCCAGCAGGCTGCGTGAATAACCCCATCGACTTCATAAGAGATATTGTCCAGATATGTTGGATGTATAGTCTCTATAGGTGAATGGCCTGGCGGATTAGAAATAAGGTCTAATATAACTGCTCCTTTTTTAAAAAAGTTTACCATGTCTCGTGTAACAAAAAATTCCTTGCCTCTTTTTTCAATTGGCCATTTAATGCCATTTACAAGAATATCAGTGCCAGGTATATGCTTCCTCATTTCTTTAAAATCTCTTTTATTCAGAATCTCAAGCTTTGCAAACTTCCTAGCGGCGCACTGGATTGCCCCAAATGCAACATTACCATAACCCATTATTTTAACAACGCATTCTGAAGGATTTCCTCCCCATAATTCAAATCCTTTCTGCATAGCTATATAACCTGTCTGATGCAACGCCTCTATCCTGCGCCTTCCTAATTTATCCCTTATTTCATCCATTGCAATGCCAACGATCTTGTATTTTTTTAATAGTTTTCTTAACTCAGGGCAGCCAGGCAAATGCAGCATGCTCATTATTGCTGAGCCGGATTTCATCATCTTAAGCTCTTCTTCTTTCGGCTCTTTAAGTCGAACTACTAACTCGCATGAATAAACCTTTTTTGCATCAGCGATTCTTGCGCCAATCTTTTTATATTTGCCATCTTTTATTCCTATACCAGATCCTGCAGCTTTTTCAACTAAGACATTGTGAGTGGAAGTGATTTCTCTTAACTCATCTGGCCTTAAGACTACTCTTTTTTCATTGGGCCTATTCTCAGCTGCTATGCCTATATTCATAAATTAAGCCTCACTTCGTTCGGCATACACAGAAAATCACAGATATCGTGTAGAATTCATGCTTTACAGATGATCACAGATAGATTTATCTGCGATCATCTTGTATCTTTTAATCTGTGCTAATCTGTGCATTATTGAAATTCCATACAATCACTTACTCCACGTCTGCATAGAAAAACTTTTTGCCTTCAAAATTCTTAAAAACATATCTTTTGCCTATATGTTTTATAATATAATTAGGTAAGAGGGGGGTTTTGCCCCCGCCGTGTTTTAAATCAACTATAAAATGAGGAATGGCCAGGCCAGAAGTATGGCCTATTAATTGCTTCATGATCTTTAGTGCCCTGCGTATACTGACCCGGAAATGATACGTACCCTTAACTGCATCAGGGAGATATAGATAATAAGGTCTTACCCTCATGGTCAAAAGCTCTTCGAACAGCCTCTTTAATGTCTTGGCATCATCATTTACCCCTCGCATTAAAACTGTCTGGTTGCCCATGACAACTCCTGCATCAGCAAGCATCTCACAGGCCTTTCGGCTTTCTTTTGTTATCTCATAATAGTGATTAAAATGTGTATTAAAATATATCGGGTGATATTTTTTAAATATACCACAAAGCTTTGGAGTTATCCTTTGAGGTAAAACGCATGGTGTACGGCTATCTATCCTTATGATCTGGACATGCTTGATCTTTCTTAATTCTCTAAGATAGTGCTCTATCATGTCATCATATATGAGAAGAGGATCTCCGCCAGAAATAATCACATCCCTCACGTATTTATGTCTTTTTATATAATTAAGCGCCTTTTTGAACTTTTCTTTTTTTACTGTCTTGTCTTTTAGTCCTATCTTTCTTTTTCTTGTGCAAAAACGGCAATATCCTGCGCACATATTAGATACGACCAGAAGCACCCGGTCTCTGTATCTATGCACAATCCCTTTTATAGGCGTATATTTATCCTCCATAAGAGGGTCTCTTCTGCCTATCTCATCGATGACCTCTAATGTATCAGGTATACACTGTTTCCAGATAGGCCCTCCATGTTTCCTGATAAGGCTCAGGTAATAAGGATTTATGCCAATGGCATATTTCCTGCCAACCCTTTTCATCCTTTTCTTGTCTATCTTTATGTGTTTACTGAGGGTTTCTACATCTGTTATTGTATTTGAAAGAATCTGCTGCCATTTCTTCATGGACATCCTTCCCTGCTGCTGTTTTAAGATATGAGTTTCTTTAACTCAATAAGATTTATGAAGCGGCCGTGTTGTTTCAATAGACTTAACTTATCTTCTATATCTTTCCTGCCTGCTGAAGAACCATAGTCATAAGTATGGCTCAATACAGAGACCACGATATTGCCTTTATTGTCCACGGATCTTGCCTTTAAATCAAAGGCAATCTTATCAAGTTCCTTGGAAGAGCTTTTCTCAAAATAAAGATATTTATTACCTGATGCGCCCATTGGAATCTCCCATACCTTTGAATCACCCTTTTTACAATGATCCTCATAGCTCATTCTATATTGCGACTCTGGCGCGCCCCTCCAATCGCATATTAATTGATCCTCATGTTTGAGAAGCCGGCCTGGTTCACAAGAAAAGTCAAAATAAATCTTATTTTCTTCCAAAATCCTGACCATAGGTGTAGAAAATCCAAGAAACCCGCTCCGATAACACTCTACAGATAAGCCTGCCTTTCTAAATGCAGCGCATCTTTCTGCAATCACCTTTTTCATCCTGGAACTATCCTGGTGGTAATAAACTTTATAAGGGTCGTCCTCATGACAGTGAAGGCCAGTATCTCCATTATTCTTTACAATATCTTTCCACAGCTTTCGAAAATCTTTCTCTAGGAAAAAATCTCGAACGCGGGGAGAAGTATGTATAAAGTGTACAAACCTGCCTTTAAGCACGCGGTCTGCCAGGTCTATCTCATGCTGGAGGAGATCTAATAATAGATCTTTTTTCGGGAGCCTCTTCTCATCTGTCAACTCAACATCAAAGTACTCTCCCCAATCCCCGTCTACAGTAAAGATAAAGTATAACATGCCTCTATTTAACCAAACTAACCTACATTTGTAAAGCTTAACTTGACATCCACCTTCGCTGAAGCGCTTTCGTCAGTCTTCGCTGAATACTTACGTATTCAGCTTCGCCTGACTTCGCCTTCAGCTTCGGTGGATTCAATAGTCCGGCGAAGTTAAGCACGTTAAGTGATTAACGAAGACGGACACTTTCGTGACACACACAAAAGTGTGAAGTTATGGTATAATATGTTCACATGATTTATGATGCGTTTCAGAAAAAGGCAATAGATTATATTAAGGAAGGCCATTCAGTCATAGTGTCTGCGCCTACTGGCGCTGGCAAAACTGTCATAGCTGAGTATATTATAAACGACTGTCTACAGAAGGGTGACAGGGTAATCTACACTGCCCCCATAAAAGCACTATCCAACCAGAAATACCGCGACTTCCAGGAGAATTTTCCTGAAAAAATAGGCATACTCACTGGAGACGTAAGCATAAATCCCTCTGCCCCTATTTTGATAATGACCACAGAGATATTCAGGAACAAGGTCCTTGAGGAGAAGTCTAATATAGGGAGCTATTCATGGATAATATTTGACGAGGTCCATTACCTTGACGATTACGAACGCGGGAGCGTGTGGGAAGAATCCCTTATATTCCTGCCACAGCACATGAAGATGCTTGCCCTCTCAGCCACTATCCCAAATATAGATGAATTGGCATCGTGGCTTAAGTCAATACACAAAATGCCTCTAAAAATAGTAAAAGAAACCAAAAGGCCTGTGCCGCTTCATTTTTTCTATCAGGCCCAGGGTGAGATCTTTGACAATCTACATGAAGTAAATTCTACTGTCTATAAAAGACAGGCATATTACAGGCATGGAAGGCCAAACAGGCCCACGTCTTTAATCAGGCTCCTTTCTGAAAATAACAAACTTCCATGTATATACTTTGCATTCGGCAGAAAGAGATGCGAATATCTCGCTGGCGAGATGATGAGGTTTGATTTTTTAAATCAGGGCGAGAAATCTCAGATAATAGGCCTTTACAACGAACTCTCTGAAAGATTTGACCTCTCGAACGACAAGAGCGCGCAGGCCATGGCGCCCCTTATTGAAAAAGGATTTGCATTTCACCATGCAGGCATGCTCCCTACTCTAAAAGAGGTCATAGAACGGCTTTTTACGAGCCGGCTTATAAAGGTGATATTCACAACAGAAACCTTTGCCCTTGGGATAAATATGCCGGCAAGGACAGTTATTTTCGACGAACTCAGAAAATTCTATGGTAAATACTTTGCAACGCTCAAGACCCGAGACTTTTACCAGATGGCTGGCAGGGCTGGACGCCGCGGCATAGATGAAGAAGGGTTTGTATACACGAGGGTAAATCCGAAATATACATTGTTCCATGAGCTGCACAGGGTAGTATATGGCACCCCTGAAAAGGTCCTCTCTAGATTCAATGCCTCTTATGCCACGATACTCAACCTCTATGAAAGATATGGAGAAAAGCTCTACGAGATATATCCTTTATCTTTCCATTATTTCCAGGCAAAGATAAAACTGAGAAAAAAGGCAGTTGAATTACTTAGGAATAAAGTAAAAATTTTAAAAGAATTAGGCTATATAAGAAAAAATAAAATTACAGAAAAAGGGATCTTCGCGAGCAAGATCTATGGATACGAGCTCTCTCTTTCTGAGTTATACGAAAAAGGGGTGCTTGAAAATCTCTCAGAAACTGAACTCGGGATCCTCTGTGTCGCGCTTGTATTTGAACCCAGAAAAGCAAGTATCCTTCCGGGATTAAGCGGGCATGCAAAACGCTTAAGAAACATAACAGATAATATAGTAGCCAAGATCCAAAAAATAGAAAAGGGGCTCAACATAAAACCCTTTAGTAAGACCTATTATTATCATCTCTCGCCTGCTATTGAGGCGTGGATGAAAAAAGAAGAATTCGATCACTTATTGCGTCACACAAATGCAGATGAAGGTGAGATAATAAGGCAGTTCAGGATGGCAGTCCAGATCTTGCGGGAATTACTTGATACACCTACCTCAACAGAGTTCAGGGAAAAGGTAAAAAAGGTCATATATCTTATAAACCGGGATATAATCGACGCGGAAAGACAGCTTAGAAGTTAATCTTCCCTTCTTTTCTCATCAAAATAATCCAAGTCAGTCAATGGCAATATAACAGAGGTAGCTATATTCGTAAGGTGCGCTGCCACCCTCTTAAAATATCTTGCCATGAGCGTAAAGCACACTGCCTCGTTTACAGAGAGCTTGCTCTTTGCCAGTTTCTCTAAAATCTTATCGCATTTTTTCGCTATATCCCTCTCGTATTCCCATGACTTTACTGCCTTACTTTCATCTGATTCAATAAACGCCTTTTTTGTATCGTCAAAAAGTTTCGATATCTCCTTCTCTATGCTGTTGAATAGGTCCCGATATTTATCTATATCAATCGGCTTATCTAGAAATTTGGTCACTTGAAATAGATTCTTGGAATAATCACCTAGTCTCTCTGCGTCTTTTACAACGCTCATTAAGAGAAGTGATATAGATACGTCTACAGAAGGCTGAAGCGAAAGGTGTTCAATAATCCTCTTTCGTATATCCTTCTGCAGTTCATTCACATTCTTGTCGATCTCATATATCCTTTTCTCCAAATCCTTCTCTTCTTTATTATAAATAAGCTTATTGCACACAGATTCAAACATCTCGTGTGCGCCCTCCAGCATCTTTTTAAATTCCTCAAGCACCTGTCCTAAGAAATCCTTACCCTTCCAGAATTGTAATAGATTATTAAACATCTTTGACCTCCTTATTTGTTAAGTATCTCTGAAATCATGATAAAAATAAAAGGTATAATAAAAAACACTGTCAATACATACATCACTGCATATCTTCTTTTCTTAAAAGCCAGATTCCCTAATCCCTTTGCCAGCCTGATAGGGACTGCCCTGAATATTTTTATAGGATAGATGAGAAAAACGCCTATGACATTAAATAAGAGATGCGAAAACGCAATAGCAGTCGCGGTGACATTGCCTGTTGCAAATGATGCAAGTATTGCAGTGACAGTGGTGCCTATATTTGCGCCCATTACAATAGGGAAAACAGACTCGACCGTCAACACGCCTGCTGCTACAAGCGGCACCATTAAAGAGGTGGTAATGGAACTACTCTGGACAAACGCTGTAAAAAGAATGCCTGCTAAAATAGCCAGTGCGCCACTTCTACCAATCACATTATTAAGCACTATCTCTGCTCGTTTAACTACCAATGTCTTCATGACTTTCACTATGAAATATAGAGAGAGAAACAATATTACAATAGAAATAATAAGCATCGCTATATAGCCTGCCTTGCTTGGCATATTCAGGCCATCGAGCAATGCATGCTTTATAAGATTTACCGTAGGTTCTGTGGCGAGCTTGACAGGGCTTGTGAATTTTATCCCTCCTACATCTGCAAATATCTCACTCATCCATAAGGCTGCCTTGTGAAGAAAACCTGTTGTAAGTTCAAGGGGAAAAAGTATGATGACACATATCATATTAAAAAAATCATGCACTGTTGCGCCAGTAATAGCGCGCTTAAATTCATCTCTCCGGTTTATATGGCCCAAAGACACAAGGACTGCTGTTACGGTAGTCCCGATGTTTGCTCCCATTATTATAGGAATCGCATTGTTCAGGGTAATGACGCCTGAGGCTGACATGCCCACCACAATAGACGTAGTAGTGGATGATGACTGGACAATACTTGTAGCGAGGATCCCTATAAATAGGCCTATAAATGGATTGGATGTGGACCTTATAAGATTCTCTGCAAAGGCCTTGCCAAAACCCTTAAACGCAGCACCCATAAGTCCAATGCTTACTAAAAATAGATAAACAAAAGTTAATACGAGGACTATCTTAAGGAAGATCTTGAAGTTCTCTTTTTGCATTATACAGTTCTTCTTCTCTCTGCAAGCAGCACGATATTCTTTAATTCATCTGTATTCCGCGCCTCAAACCACTTTTTATCAAATCCTGCGCTCTCAGTGATCTGGGCTATTGCTGCCAATACCTTTAGATGCAGGTTACGCTCATCAGGCGAGCCCACAAGTATAAATATTATATGGGCCAGTTTATCATTTGGAAATATAATTCCTGAACGCGCCCGCACAAGAAGGACCTTGAATATCTTTTTGCCTCCGATAATTATATGCGGGATAGCAAGACCTTTGCGTAATACTGTGCTCGATTCCATCTCCCTGTCAATAAATTTATTAAACAAGGTCTGTGGGTTCAGGCCTAAATCTCTTCCCAGAATCTCTGATACGTCCTTAAAGAAATCCTCCATCTTTTGAGGCTCTTCGATATCTAATGCCTTGCCATCTTCAACGAGCTCATGGAACCTATCTTCTGTGACCTTATCTCTCTGCATAACAATGTCTTTTAGCTCAGTAAGGAGATTGTCAGAGGCCAATTCTTTATCACCTGCCACAAGTCTTTCCAGCATATATATGAGGGCTGAATCCCGAGTGGCCTGTTTTTTGCCATAGATCCTATACCATGTAAATCCTAACAAGAGAAAGATCATGGTAAGGAAAACTATAAAGGTCCCCATTTCAATCAAAAGAAATATCCCACCGAGTATTCCCATGACCTGTAGATACGGATAAAGAGGTGAATGGAATTTAGGCCTATAACTTGCAATTTTACTCTCCCTGAAGAGGATCACTGTGAGATTCGCAAACATAAAAAGTAAGATTAATATACTCGATGCAATCTTTACCAAAAGCTCTAATTTTAAAAACAAAAGCGCCAGGACCATGAATGCGCCTGTAAAAAGGATTGAGATATAGGGGGTCTTTAAACGCGGGCTTATCTTTTGAAAATAGTGAGGTAAAAGTTTGTCCCTGCTCATTCCCAAAGGATACCTGGATGCAGTCATAATAGCTGCGTTTGCAGTAGATATAAATGCCAGAAACGCAGCTATGCTGATTAATATCTTCAAGGCCCCTCCGCCAAATACACCTGCCCCTTCTGATATAGGGATAAGCGTTGTCTTAAGATGCTCAGGATTTAAAACCCCTATTGTTACAAATATAACCAGTGTATAAATAATAGAGGTGACAAGGATAGAAAGTATCATGCCTAAAGGCAGATTTCTCCCTGGATTTTTTACCTCTTCAGCCAATGCAGCAACCTTGATTAAACCGCCGTATGATATAAACACAAAACTTGCTGTTGTAAAAACAGGTCCAATCCCTTTTGCAAAAAACGGAGTAAAATGTGACATAGCTACAGATTTCGAGCCCCATATTATATAAACCAAGAGTATTCCAAGAAGTCCTGCAACTAACAATACCTGGAATCTTCCTGCTTCTTTTGCGCCCAAGAGATTAAGCACAACAAAAAACAAACAGCATATTACGGCAATGATATTTATAGGGATATCTGTAACCAGGCCAAGGTATGCACCCATGCCAACCAAGGCAAATGCGCCCTTTAGACTGAGGGAAAACCAGGAACTAAAGCCAGCTACAGTCCCTAAAAGCGGTCCAAACCCGCGCATTATGTAGAAATAGTCACCACCTGCCTTTGGCATGGCAGTAATTAATTCTGCGTTACTCATAAGGCTGGGGATGCAAAGTATTCCAGCAATGATATAGGAAAGAATAACAGCAGGTCCTGCCTTGGCAAAGGCAAGGCCAGGGAGGATAAAAAGGCCTGAGCTTATCATTGCGCCTGTTGCTACGCAAAAGATATCCAAAAGCCCCAGGTTTTGCTTTAAGGCATGTTTCATGCTTACCGGTTTACACTGCGTAGGTGCGCACCGCGCACCTACGCAGTGTAAAAAGTTCTAATCAACTCTTTTATACACTCTTCTATCCTGAAAAATTCTTTTCGCTTGATCCATTCTTTTTTAAATATGCTGGCGCCAAATGCAACTGCAGATGCTCCAGATTGGAAAAATGATTTGATGTTATGAGTAGTAACGCCGCCGCAGGCAAGCAGCTTTATGTTCTTAAATGGGGCATTAATCTCTTTTAAATATCCTGGGCCTAAAAATTTGGCTGGAAATATTTTTACCATTGTAGCGCCTGAGCGCCAGGCATTGTATATCTCCTGCGGGGTCAATGCGCCAGGAAATACAGGGATCTTTTTCTTAACACAATACTCCATAACATCAGGCACAAGCGTAGGCATTATTATAAATGTAGCGCCGCTATCAAGCGCCTTATCTAAATCCTTCATTGTAAGCACTGTACCTGCGCCGATTGAAAGACGTCCCCTTGCTGTCTTTTTTGCCTTTCGTAACACCTTAGCTGCATCAGGTGTATTCATTGCTATCTCTATTGTCTTAAGGCCAGATGAGATTATAGATTTGGTGAGTGGCTCTATCCTATCCAGGCCAACTCCCCGCAGGATGCCGATAATAGGAAGCTTTTTAAACTGGATAAGATCCATTAATCGAGTCCGGAATTCAAACTCTCGTAAAATTCCTTGTAATTTTCTTTCTTCTCACTCTTACGAAGCGCCATTGCTGCCTTTGGATGCTCGTTCATCATGCCTGAAATGGCATAAGGAATAATATAACCCCATTCAATCTTATTTCTAAGAGGGATAAATTCCTTGGATATTAAATCAAGGATTGGTCGAATATCAAATTTTGGGTTCTTTAAAAATCCTATTAATAGCTCTAATGGACAATTACCTGCGGCCCTGCCTATGCCATATATTGTGCCATCGAGATAATTTGCATCATGTATAATCGCCTCTATGGTGTTTCCAAATGCAAGCTGCTGATGATTATGTCCATGAAAACCCACTTCCCTTGTCTTAAGTATGACTCTTGCCTTTTTAACAAGATACTCTACTGGTTCCTGATATAACGCGCCAAAACTGTCCACAATATAGACTACATTGACCTTGCTCTCTTCTTCGATTTGACGAAGCGCCTCATCCAGCTCAGGCCCCATATCCCTTGAAATAGCCATTATATTGATGGTAGTCTCGTAGCCCTTTTCAGCAAAGTGATTTACCATGTATATTGCCTTGTCTATATCCTTGACATATGAAGCAGTTCGTATCATATCTACTGGACTTTCCTTAGCTGGCTTTACATCCTCTATATCCACACGGTCTACGTCCACCATTACTGAGATCTTTGTATCTGACTCTATACCATCAATGATCCTTTTTATCTCATCATCATCGCAGAATTTCCACGCGCCATATTCCTTTGGTGAAAAAAGCCGCTTGGTATTCTTATAGCCCATTTCCATGTAGTCCACGCCTGCTTCGGATATAGCCTTATATACAGCCCTGACAAACCTATGGTCAAAGTCATGGTTATTTATAAGCCCACCGTCACGGATAGTGCAATCTAATACCTTTATCTTATCCCGGTACATCTTTCCTCCTTTAACCACCCCCACAATGGGGGTGGTTAAAACCTAGTCCATCGAGCCTGTAGCTTCCTGAATCAGAGGCAGAATCGCTTCGATCTCTTCTTTTTCCATTCTGCCGAGCTTGGTAAATCTCAGGGTGCCTTCAGCGTTCCTGTTCTCTCGTGTTATCTGAAGCTTCTTCTGCCCTTTGTTGTAAGAATATACACTTACTGTCAACCGGCCTGCATCTGTCTCCCAGGCCTTTGAAAAAACCTGTTCATCTAAACTGCTGTCATATGGCATATATATACCTCCTATTTATAATAAGCCCCTAATGGCCCAAAACTATCCTCCATATTTTACAACTAAACCCTATGTTAGGCAAGGGGAAGTTTTTTAAAGATAATCAAAATACTCGCAGGTTATAGAATTAAGGGAGGTATTTTTTGGCTACATCTATAAGCGCTTCTGGATTGAATGGTTTTGTAATATAATCTACTGCGCCCAGTTCCTTTGCCCTGGCAACAGATTCTTCATCTTCCTTTCCAGTAAGCATGATCACTGGCACAGATTTGGTCTGGGAATCTTTTTTTAATTGATCCAACACCTCAAGACCACCCATGCGCGGCATCAATAGATCCAGTATGATCAGGCCTGGCTTCTCCTTTATTGCTTTTTCCAGCCCCTCTCTGCCGCTTTCAGCAGACACAACCTCGTAACCATTTGCAGCAAGTCTTGGGTGTAGCACCTTAAGGAGTTCTGACTCATCATCTATCATTAGAATCTTCTTCGACATTGCACACCTCAAAAAATAGGGCCCGGAATATTATTCTCGGGCCCTATAGCATTTTTCCGTTATAGGTTTATAACTTTGTTACGTTCGTGGCCTGTTCGCCCTTAGGACC
>JAHILY010000026.1 GCA_018896815.1 Candidatus Omnitrophota bacterium
CCCCAAAATAATTTGAAAGAAAATACCCGCCCCCTGTGTCTATATATAGAAAGGATATCCTGATTAGAGTGAATAGACAGGGATTTGTTACCTAACAAAGAGCATTAGTAGTATGTTTGTTAGGTAACTTTTATAAGAAAATAATAAGAAAATAATAGTTGTATACAACGCCGTCCAATAGTGTTATTATAGACTATAATGACACAAACACTACGCCAGACAAACACTTCTTTTTACGGCCTTGGGATTGCCCCGAGAATACTGGACATACTGGATCGAATGAAGTTTACAGTTCCTACGCCGATTCAACATAAAGTCATACCTATTGCCATAGAAGACAAAGATGTTATAGGAGTTGCGCAGACTGGCACTGGCAAGACGCTTGCCTTTGCTGTTCCTATTATTCAGCGCCTTTCCCAGAGAAAGGGCCGCGCGCTGATTCTTGTACCTACCAGGGAACTTGCTATTCAGGTTAATGAGGCGTTTCAGAATATTGCCCCGTCGTTTGGCATAAAGACAGCTGTGATTATAGGCGGCGTATCAATGCATCTGCAGCTAAATGCACTAAGAAAAAACCCGCGCATTCTGGTTGCTACTCCCGGACGCCTTGTCGATCACATGGAGCGGCGCACAGTTCTTCTGGCTGATGTAAATGTCCTGGTTTTGGATGAGGCGGATCGTATGCTTGACATGGGATTCCTGCCGCAGATCGAAAAAATTATTAAATTTGTTCCAAGAAATAGACAGACCATGCTTTTTTCCGCAACTATACCAGGAGAAATCGTGAGAATGGCAGCCGCGCACATGAAGCTTCCTATTCATGTTGAAATCGCTCCCTCAGGAACTACCGCGGAGAACATTATGCAAGAAGTCTTTATTATTAAGAAAACCTCAAAGCGTCAGCTTTTAATAAAGCTGCTTGACCGCTATCACGGTCCAGTACTTATCTTCTCCCGGACAAAAATAGGCGCTAAAAAGATTGCACGCGACTTACAGCGAATGAACCACAGGGCGGCTGAGATTCACTCAAATCGTTCACTTGCCCAGAGAAAAGAGGCCCTGAATGGTTTTAAATCAGGAAAGTATAAGATACTTGTTGCTACTGATATTGCTGCCAGGGGTATTGATGTTACAGGTATAGAGCTTGTTATAAACTATGATCTCCCGGATGACACTGAGAATTATGTGCATCGTATTGGCCGCACAGGCCGCGCGGGGCACGAAGGCCGTGCTATATCTTTTGCGACACCTGAGCAGGGCAAGGATATCAGGAGCATTGAAAAACTTATTAAGACTGCCTTGCCAATAGTAGAACACCCTGAACTTCCAAAAGAAAAATTTATTGAAGAGTCAAGATATCACCAGAGCCCAAAACCGCACCAGGGAGGACGAAGAAGACCCTCGAGATTCCACGGGCATGGACAACGCAAGCACAACCGCCACAAATACTAGCCACATAGGCCCCCCCATTCTCTTGTTTAATTCCATTCTCCTTACATGGATGTTTTTCGGATTGCATGGATAAGTCAGCTTGAAATTAGCAAATTTTAATAGTATAATGGAACAGGTTTGAATTCAGAAACGTAAATGGTGTAAAAAATGAAATATAAACACGCCTTATTCCTAAATCCGTATATCGAAAACACCGCAACAAGCATCATGGGGCTTTTTCCGCCCACAGGCCTTGAGTATGTAGCCACAGGCGCCAATGGCCTTGTGGATAAAATAACCCTTCTTGACCTGAGATATGAAAGAGATTTGTGCGATCCCGATAAGCTGCTTGATTTTATACGCAGGGAAATAGATATTATATGCGTTGGCATTGGGTGGGATCGCCAATTTAAGGAAATCTGTGACCTGCTAAATCTAATGCCGGATAATATACCTTTAGTCGTAGGCGGATATAAAGCGACAGAGCAGGTTGAGGAGCTCCTTCGGACCTGTCCGAAAATAGACATCATCGTAAGAGGCGAGGGAGAAGAGACGATAAAAGAGATACTAAAAGGGTTACCGCTTGAAAATATTTTAGGTATTTCTTATAGAATAGATAGCAAGGTGATTCATAATAAAAATAGACTTTTACAGGAAGTAAACGCCATTCTGACACCTGATCGCAGTTTAAGGCGAAATAAATATCGCTTAATATTAAACGGCATCAACGTGACAAATTTAACGTTTGATGCAGTCTTGAGTGCGAGAGGGTGTCCTTTTAACTGCAAGTTTTGCACATTCAGCTTGAATCCGCTGGGGCAAAAGAGACAATATGCGGCACGCAGCGTTGAATCTGTTATCAAAGAGATAGAACAAATAACCGCCAATACCGTACTTTTCAGCGACGATAACTTTTTTACAAACATAAAAAGGGCAGAAGAGATTTGCGATTTAATAATAGCACGCAAAATAAAAAAACGTTTCATAGCACAAGCCCGTATCGAAATAGCCAAACATCCTTTGCTTCTAAGCAAGATGGTTAAGGCGGGATTTAAGATACTCTTGATAGGCATAGAATCTCCGCACGATCATATACTGGTTGAGCTTAACAAGGGTTTCGACTCAGACACCATAAAAAAATGTTTTGCCGTGCTTAAAAAATACCCCATCTACTACCATGGCTACTTTATTTATGGCAACATAGGCGAGACCGAGGAAGAAATGCTGTATATATCGAAATTCGCAAAAGAGATAAACCTCGACTCCATTACTTTCCAGAAGTTAAGAATAGAGAAATTTTCGCCCCTTAAAAAGATAGCGGAAGAAACACCCGGTTACCATGTTACCGATAAGGGTGAACTTTATTCGGACACTTATAGCCACGCTGCCTTAAAAAAAATAGGCAGAAAGATAAAATTTTCTTTTTATACACCGTTTGGTCTTTTAAAAATATTGAAAAAATTTCTGGTAGTGAGATTTTTTAGTTTTAGTGAAGTCATTTCATTTTTAGGAGCGAGTCCGCGCTTGTTAAAAAGTATAATAGCCAGGGAAAAGCGAAAAAAACGACTCGGGGACTCCCTGAAACGTATATTTATAAACAACGCATAACCATTTTTAATTTTCATTAATTTTCATTAATTTAGTTGACAGCAGTAACAAATTAATGTATACTACGACTATAGTAAAAAGTAGTAAATAAGTGAGTAGAAGTCTTTAGCCGTAAGGCAGTTAAGAATTCGCCTTTCGGTTTTTTTATTTTTCTGCCATTGTTTACTATAATCTTGAGGAAAGGAGGTAGTAGATAATGGCAAAAGGAACAGTAAAATGGTTCAATGACCAGAAAGGTTTTGGGTTTATTACGCCTGAAGACGGAGCTGATGTATTCGTACATCACACTGCAATCCAGAGTGACGGCTTTAAGACTTTAGCGGAAGGCCAGGCAGTAGAGTTTGAAATCACAAAAGGCCCTAAAGGCGACCAAGCTCAGAACGTAGTAAAGTTATAACCTGAAAACAGATAAGGCCTGCTATTTATATGCAGGCCTTATTTTGTCAACTCGTTAATCACCAACCTTAATATTATCAATGACAATTATAATTTCAGCAGGAATATGGATAGTTATCACAGCTCTTACCATCTCACTCTTTTTTATAGAAGCTATCTTGACTATAATCCTTTTCCCTTTTGATAGACAAAGAAAAATTATCCACTCACAATGCTTCTGGTGGACAGATGCAGTTATTGGTTTCAATCCATACTGGCATGTTGAGGTGAGCGGATTAGAGAATATTGATAGGCAGAAAACATATGTAGTAGTCGCCAATCATCAAAGCCTCGCTGATATTGCAATAATGTATAAGACTCGCATGCAGTTCAAATGGGTGGCAAAGGAGAGCCTTTTTAAAATACCATTTATTGGCTGGTGCCTTTTTCTTAGTAAACACATAAGGCTGTCACGAGGAAAATTCGGAAGCATCAAAAAAGTATATCGGGAAGCTGCGAATTGGCTGAGGAGTGATGTATCGGTACTATTCTTTCCAGAGGGTACGCGAAGCAGAACGGACAAGATGAACGAGTTTCAGAACGGCGCTTTTAAACTGGCTATACAGGAAAAGAAACCCATTCTCCCTATTGTAATAGACGGTACCAGAGAAGCTATTCCCAAGGGCACCTGGCTTTTCAAAACAAAGGTAAACGGCAAGTTGACTGTGCTCCCGCTGGTTGAAACAAAGGATCTTCAGCCTGACGACCTCGCTTTTTTAAAGGAGACTGTGCATAGAAAGATGAAATGTTTAATTACATAGTGTATTTTAAGAAAAGACTCGCACAGATTCTTAGTTTTTAGAGGCGCCCAACTAAAGCGAAGACAAATAAAGCCCACGCACTAATTTTCCCCTTTCTAACTCAATCAAATCTGTTTTGGAAAATTAAAAATTTTTACTCGACAAAATAATACTAATATAATATCATTTACACAAAATCCAAAAATCAAGGGTTGATTATAGAGTTGATTATTTGCTTGCAGGAATAGACCTGCAGTAGTAAAATATAGACCCAAAACAAAAAAGGAGATGTAGTATGAAAAAACTATTTATTGTAATTTTAATCATAGTAGCTGTATTATTTGTGTCTATGATTGCCAAGAATCTAATAGCTAAGCAGGCTGTGTCAGCAGGTGTCAGGGTCATGACAGGCCTTAAGTTAGATATGAAGAGCATGAATGTAGGGTTTTTAAGTACCCGGATAAGCATAGACAAATTAAGGCTTTTTAATCCGCCTGAATTTGAGGAAAGGTTAATGGTGGACATGCCTGAGATCTATGTGGACTATGATTTAGGCGCGTTTCTTAAGGGCAAGGTGCATCTGGAAGAGGTAAAATTAAATTTAAGAGAATTTACTGTGGTGAAAAATAGAGATGGCAAGCTCAACCTTGATTCATTGAAGACAGTTAAGAAGAAAAAAGAGCCAGAGAAAACAGCAAAAAAAGAATCAAAGATGCCAGATCTCCAGATAGATGTTTTGGAGCTGAAGATAGGGAAGGTAATATATAAGGATTATTACAATAGAACCACGCCCAGGGCAAGAGAGTACAATGTAAACATTAATGAAAGATATGAAAATATAACTGATCCTTACGCATTTGTCGATCTTATTGTGGTTAAGGCCCTGATGAATACATCTATTGCCGGTCTTGCAAATTTTGACATAGGCCTGTTAGGTGATGGACTCGAAGGAGTATTAGGGGGCGCAGCAGGTTTAGTCAAAGGGACTGCTGGAGTAGCGCTGGATACAGGAGAAAAACTTACTGATACTGCCAAAGAGGCAACTGAAAAGGCCGCAGACACAATTAAAAGCATTTTGCCGTTTGGAAAATAAAAAAAGGCAACCTACCTTGATTTCAAAAATCTTAAATTTTCTCAAGACAGACATCTGGAGGATACAGCTAAAAAAGCATCCTCGCAGGAAGTCATTTTTGATAAAACAGCTCAGGATTGTGCTCCTGGCCCTGCGCGGTTTTAACGAGGACAAATGCCAGCTGCGCGCATCAGCCCTGACGTTTTATTCACTGCTTTCTGTGGTGCCTGTGGTGGCCATGGCATTTGGCATTGCCAAGGGATTTGGCTTTGAGAAACTCCTTGAAGGCCAGCTCTTGACCAGGTTCCCTGGCCAGGAAGATGTGCTGATTCAGATTGTAAATTTTGCCAATACATTGCTCGAGAATACAAAGGGAGGCATGGTCGCGGGCATAGGAGTAGCAGTTTTATTCTGGACAGTAATAAAGGTCCTTGGAAACATAGAGCGTTCATTTAATGATATATGGGGCATAAAGGAACAGAGGAGTATGGGCAGAAAATTTAGTGACTATGTCTCCATAATGCTGCTTTGCCCAATCCTTATCATAATGTCCTCAAGCGCCACTGTATTTATAGCTACGCAGGTCACGCTTATAACAGAAAAGGTGGCATTGTTAGGCATGTTCAGCCATATCATCTTTTTTACGTTGAAATTCCTGCCATATTGTGTAATATGGGTGCTTTTTAGTTTTATCTATATCTTTATGCCTAATACAAAGGTCGATTTTAAGGCCGGGATATTAGGCGGTATTGCAGCTGGCACTATCTATCAACTGGCGCAATGGGGTTATATAAACTTCCAGGTGGGTGTTGCGAAATATAATGCCATCTATGGAAGTTTTGCAGCATTGCCTTTATTTTTAATATGGCTGCAGCTCAGCTGGCTTATAGTTTTATTCGGCGCAGAGATTTCATTTGCGTGCCAGAATGTGGATACCTATGAATTTGAACCTGATTGCCTGCGTGTGAGCACTTCATTCAAGAGAAGACTTTCTTTACGCACAGTCAATCTATTAGCAAAGAATTTTTCTAGCTGCAATAAGCCTTTAACAGCCTCGCAGATCTCTCACATTTTAGAGATACCCATTCGCCTGGTCCGCGATATACTTTATGAACTGGTCGAGAGCGGAATTATTTCCGAAAGCAATACTCATGAGTATAAAGAGCTGGCCTATCAACCTGCCTGCGATGTTAATAATCTGACAGTAAAAATGGTGCTTGATGCGCTTGAACACAGGGGCACAGATACTCTCCCGGTAGGCGAATCGCAGGAGCTGAATAAAATAGCTGATTCCTTAAAGTCATTTGGCGAGCTTATTGATAAATCCCCGGCCAACCTTACACTGAAAGACATCTAACCCGCCCCCTAACTTTACACTCTTGCGATGCTCAAGTGTCCGTCTTCGCTCTTTGATATAATCTCCGAGTCCTTATGATGAGCTTCGCCGGACTATTGAATCAGGCGAAGTTGAGCACAATAAGTACTCAACGAAGACGGATGTAAAGTTATTTTTTTATGAAAGAGCGATATTACAGGTTTTCAACTTATTTTAAGAATAAAGGGTTTAAATCCAGAGTACATAAAGTCACTGTGGATGCTGGCTTTTCATGTCCGAATAGGGACGGTAAGGTTTCCAAAGATGGCTGCATCTATTGTAATAATCAAGGCTTTAGCCAAAATGCAAGGCTTGCCTCAAAACTTTCTGTCGAAGGACAGATTAAAAAAGGCATAGACGCATTGAGAAGGCGCGTTAAGGCGCAGAAATTTATAGTATATTTCCAGGCATATACAAATACTTATGCCCAGCCTGAGGAATTAAAAAAGATATATGATACTGCGGGGAAATTCAAAGATGTAATCGGCATATCTATTGCGACAAGGCCTGATTGCATTGATGCAGAGATAATAGATCTTATAGGATCATATACAAAGGATTACGAGGTATGGATCGAATATGGGCTCCAGAGTATACATAAAAAGACACTGGAATTTATTAACCGGGGCCACTTGTACGAGGATTTTCTTAAGGCAGTGGATTTGACGCGGAAGAAAAAAGACATAAAGATATGCGGCCATGTGATTATCGGGCTTCCTTTTGAAGATGAGGCCATGATGCTCGAGACTGCAAAAGAGATGGGGCGGCTTAAACTAGACGCGATTAAGATACATCCATTGCATATTGTTAAGGATACTGAGTTGGGAAAAATGCATGCCAAGGGTTTATTTAAAGCCTTGGAGTTCGATGAATATATTAATCTAACAGTAAAATTTTTAGAGCATCTTTGGCCAGAGACAGTTATACAGAGGATGACTGCAGACTGTCCTAAAGACTTGCTAGTGGCCCCATTTTGGATTCAGGATAAATCACGACTCCTTCGAGCCATAGAATCAAAGCTCGCCAAAGAAAATACTTTTCAGGCCAGGCTATACACAGTATAATGCAAGCATGAAAAAGAAGATATTAATAGCCGCAGGCCTTGCATTAACCATACTAATCATTATAGTTATAGTACACCTTTCAACCAGGCCCAAAGGATATATTGCCTTTGTGATAGATGACTGGGGGTACAATAATAGATACATAGATATTGTTGCTGAGATAGACAGGCCTCTTACTATAGCTATATTGCCAAACCTAAGGTATTCTCGTTACGTAGCAAAAGAGGTCAAAAAAGACAATAGTATTCATGACGTAATATTACATCTCCCGCTGGAGTCTAAAACTGATTTGGCAGCAGAGATTGATACGATCCGCACCAGCATGGAAGAGGATGAGATGCTTAAGATATTAGGAAATGCTATCAAAGGCATTCCAGGTATTGTGGGTATTTCAAACCACCAGGGTTCAAAGGCAACAGAGGATAAAAGGGTTATGGAGACTGTCTTTAAGAAATTAAAGGAAGATGACCTGTTTTTCTTAGACAGCCTTACTACGCCTCGCTCAGTATGCTCAGAGGCGGCGCGTGATATAGGCATAAGATATGCAAAAAGAGACGTGTTTTTAGATATTACTGATGAGACTGAATCAGAACATTTTGAGGCCTATATTAAAAAACAGATTCAGAAACTTACAGATACTGCATTGAAAAATGGAAAGGCTGTAGGCATAGGCCATAATATAGAAGTTACCCTTAACGCAATAAAGGATTCTATCCCTGAAATGGAAAAGAGGCGTATAAAGATAGTGCCTTTAAAGAAAATAGTTAAATAGATAGCATAGGAAATTATATCCCCCCTTGTTTTGTTTCGCTTCGCCCCTAGAAATTGCGAAGCAATTTCAGGGACTTTAGTCCTGGGAATTCTTCGAATTCCTCAGGGCTCAACAAAACAAAGCAGGGGGGACTGCGAAAAATCTCTTTGAGTCATCGAGCTCGCTGAAAGCGGGCGAGATTTTTCTTGTGAGGTAATATGAGAAAAAGAATAATTTTTTTAAATATCCTGGTTTTATTACTACTTAGTTCTTGCGCAAGGGCGCCTGTGACACAGACTTATCCGTTTCATACCATAGAACCTTACCCTGCTATGCCACAAAGAATAGCGACTGCGCCTGAGGTGATGAGGATTGATGTTATTCATGAGGTCGCGCCAGGTGAGACAGTATGGCGCATAAGCAAGATATATGATGTCCAGATGGAGGATATTGTAAGGGAGAACGATTTAAGAGACCCTTCGAAGCTGGAAAAGGGACAGAGGCTTTTAGTGCCACAGGCCGCACCCTTAAGGACAGTCATACCTTTGTACCCATCTAGAAAATGGGATTACATAATTATTCATCACAGCGCAACTGATGTTGGGAACGCGCTTTCTTTTGACTATGTGCATTCAAATAAGAGAAAGTGGAATGGCCTGGGTTATCATTTTGTAATAGATAATGGCACTTCTGGAAAGGAAGATGGACAGGTAGAGATTTCACCCCGCTGGATAAAGCAACAGGATGGCGCTCACTGCAAGGCATGCGGCATGAATTATAATGGCATAGGCATATGCCTTGTGGGAAATTTCAGCGAAGACAATATGACACCAAAACAAATGGAATCACTCGCATATCTTGTGAATGTACTAAAGGAATATTATGATGTGCCTAATTCTAATATATTAGGCCATGGCCAGGTAAGCGGAGCCAATACTGAATGCCCTGGCGCCGGGTTTCCCTGGCGAGATTTTCGCTCCCGCCTAAACCCATAGCCTAGAAATTAATTGAGTTTTCCCCATCCGTGGTATAATATATTAAGCACATAGAATAACACGCGCCCATAGCTCAATTGGATAGAGTGCCGCCCTACGAAGGCGTAGGTTCCCCGTTCGAACCGGGGTGGGCGCGCCACACGGAGGAGTGCCAGAGTGGTTGAACGGGACCGCCTCGAAAGCGGTTAGGCTCGTAAGGGCCTCGAAGGTTCGAATCCTTCCTCCTCCGCCATTAATACTGAATAGATAATTTTTAGTCTTCGAAGCATGTTATGCACGGCTGGCTATTCAAGATAGATTTTCATGATCAAACTTCCAAAAAATAACTTTGTATTCTTAGAAACCAATAGGTTTGATAAGAATAATAGCCATTCATATCTTTTTTTTAGTCCCATCAAGATAATCTCTTGTTATAAATTGGAAGAAGTAAAAGACTCGCTTCTTAGAGTCCAGGATTTTGTTTCAAAGGGATATTATGCAGCTGGATTCATTTCGTACGAGGCTGGCTTTTCTTTTGAAGAGGCATTGGAGCACTTAGGGATTGATTCAGATTTTCCATTGCTCTGGTTTGGCGTATATAAAAGACCCGCCATTTTTTCGCATAAAGAAAAAATAAATTTAAGCCAGAAAAAGTCAAAATATGAGATCCAGAATTTAAAGCCCAATATCTCCAAGGGAAAATATATCGATGACATTGAAAGAATTAAAGATTTTATAAGAGAAGGAGAGACCTATCAGGTAAATTACACATTTAAATACAAATTTGATTTTTCAGGCTCTATTTTTAGCCTTTATGAAGACCTTAAGTCAAAACAGAGCGTTTCTTATTCTGCATTGGTGAATACACGCAAGCATTCGATAGTGTCTCTGTCTCCAGAATTATTTTTTAGAAAGCATGGCAGTCAAGTCGAAGTAAAGCCTATGAAGGGCACGTCTGAGCGAGGCAGGAATATTGAAGAACAAAGGCGGAATATGGAAGCCTTGAGTCAGAGCTTGAAGAATAGAAGCGAAAATATAATGATAGTGGATTTATTGCGTAATGACCTTGGTAGGATTTCAAAATCAGGAAGTGTCAAAACCGAGAAACTCTTTGAAGTAGAAAAATATGAAACTCTTTTACAGATGATATCAGTTGTTAAGAGTAGACTCAGGGAAAATGTTTCTGTGTATGATCTATTCAAGGCTATTTTCCCTTCAGGCTCTGTTACAGGAGCCCCTAAGATAAGCACCATGAGAATAATAAATTCTCTCGAGAACAAACCGCGCAAAATTTATACCGGGGGCATAGGTTTTTTTGCACCAAATGGCGACTCTGTTTTTAACGTGGCAATAAGGACTGTATTAATAAATAATAAGACTAAAAAGGGTGAGATGGGCATAGGAAGCGGCATAGTCATGGATTCTGATGCTGAAAGGGAATTTGAAGAATGCAAGCTTAAGGCGGATTTTATGAGTAAGAAGAAAAAAGATTTTAAACTTATTGAGACAATTCTGTGGAGGCCAGAAAAAGGGTATTTTCTTTTAAAGTGGCATCTTAAAAGGCTTTCTTCGTCTGCGGAATATTTTAATTTTAAATTTGATAAAAAGTCTATAATGAGAGAACTGAGACATCTGGAAGCATATTTTGAGAAAAAGTCTGATTATAAAGTAAGGCTTCTCCTTAATGACTCCGGAGCCATAGAAATAAAATTTTCGAAGATATATGACAGTATAAAACCAGTAAGAATAAGATTCAGCAATAAAAAGATTTGTTCCAAAGACATATTTTTATATCATAAAACCACACAGAGGGATTTATACAACAAAGAGCATAAAAGATGGAAGGATAAGGGTTATTTTGATGTTATCTTTACCAATGAGAAAAATCAGATTACAGAAGGCGCTATATCTAATATAATAGTAAAAAAAGGAAGGTATTGTTATACCCCGCCAGTTAACTGTGGATTATTAAACGGGGTCTATCGTAGATTTTTATTTAAAAAGAAAAACCCTATTATTACAGAAAAGATACTAAGGAAAAAAGATCTTTATAGCGCCGATAAGATTTACGTCATTAATTCTGTAAAAGGCATGCTAAAGGCGGAGTTAGATTAAATATGTCAATACGAGCGAATAAACTCACAAGCTTACTTTTTTTTAAATCCATAGTATCGTCAAATTTTAAGAGATTAAGTTTTCCTTTAAAGATATCGTATGTAGTTACGTATAGATGTAATCTTAAATGCAAGATGTGTAATATCTGGAAAAAGCCTGATATACAGGATGAGCTTACGATTAAGGAAGTAGAGAATTTTTTTAAAAGGGCCAACAGATTTTCGTGGATAGGATTTACAGGGGGAGAGGTGTTTTTGAGACCTGATCTACAGGAATTAATGGATGTGTTGCTTTTTTACAGCAAGAGGTTGGATGCGGTACATTTTGCAACAAACGGGCAGTTGACTAATGAAGCGGTTGCTTTAACTCAGCATATGCGTAAAAGAAAAAAAGGCCTCAAGGTGTTATATACTGTCAGCATAGACGGCCCTTCTTCGCTTCATGATGAAATAAGGGGCCAAAGGGGAGCGTGGGACAAGGCCGTGCATACATTTAGGTTGCTTAAAGAGACAGAGGGAGTTAAAGCGCAAATAGGATTTACTCTATCAGAATACAACATGGGTAAGTTTCCAGATACCTTTATGGCATTAAAGAGTAAATATCCTCAGTTGAAGTTTGATGACATGACTGTAAATATATTTCAGCGTTCAAGCATTTATTATAGCAATCAAGATATGCAGATTTTAGACAGGGATAAGACTGTTAAAGCCATCAGAGATATTTTAGAAATGGACAGAGAGCGGTTATCCGTCAATAATTTTTTAAGAAGAAAATATCTAAAGCTGTATCTTGAGTATATCAATACAGATAAATGCCCGCTTAAATGCCAGGCCCTTTCTTCGAGCTGTTTTATGGATCCGTATGGCAATCTTTTTCCTTGCACGATATACAGTAAAAAATTATTGAATATAAAGGACCTAAAGCAAGATTTTATAGATGTATGGAATTCAGATTATGCGAAAAGACTGAGCCATGAATGCTCTAACTATATCTGTCCTTCCTGCTGGAGCCCATGCGATGCTTATAGTACAATAGGCGGCTCGCTAATAAAAGCGTGCCTATCAAATAGTTAGAGATACAATAATGGCACGAATCATATTTCTTCAGAGAATATGGCATGAATATCTTGGCCCTGAGATAATATCAGCTAATCTAAAAAAACACGGCCACCATGTTGACCTTTTTATAGGCAGAGATACAAGGTCTTTTCTGGATAAAATACAGCCTAAAGATATCATTGCGTTTTCTACAATGACCGGGGAGCATCATTGGGCGCTCGAAGTAGCAAAAGGCATAAAGAATAAAAAAGATGTAATGAGTATTTTTGGCGGGCCGCACCCCACATTTTTCCCTGATATAATAAAGCATCCGGCGGTTGATATTATATGCCGCGGTGAGGGCGAATTTAGCATGTTGGATTTGGCAAATGCTTGCGATAAAGGCAATGATTACATAAATATCCCGAATCTCTCAGTCAAGCGCGGCAGTGATATTAAAAGAAATGATGTAAGGCCTCTTATTGGTGATTTAAATGAAATCCCGTTTCCTGACCGCGAACTGTATTATGCTAAGTATCGGATTATTAAAGAAAGCTATCTCAAGCCTTTTATGGCAAGTCGAGGCTGCCCCTTTTTGTGCAGTTTTTGTTTTAATGAAAAGCTGAGGACAATTTATGCAAATAAAGGACAATATGTAAGGTTTTACAGCCCGCTTAACCTCATTAATCAGATAAAGGAAGTATTATCTAAGTACAGATTTAAGTCCATTTACTTTATGGATGATCTTTTCGCGCTCAATCAAAAATGGCTGGAAGAATTTGCAGCTTTATACAAGAAAGAGATCAAAATGCCCTTTGTTTGTTCATCTCATGTAAACGCATTAAATGAGGACATTATCAGGATATTGAAAGATGCTGGTTGCCGTGTGGTTAGTTTTGGTATAGAGACAGGAAATGAAAGATTGAGAAACCAGCTGCTTAACAAGCATATTACTAATGGCCAGATCGAAGAAATAGCCCGGCTTTTCAAAAAATATAAATTGAAATTTATAACTTTTAACATGATCGGATTTCCCGGAGAGACAGTTAGCGATGCGTTAGAGACTATTGAACTAAATATTAGGATGGGGACACCGTATCCAAGGTGTTCGTTTGTGACGCCATATCCTGGAACCGAGATCGCTAAGCGCTACAAGGATAAGTTGATCATGAAGGATATAGGCAGCATTGATCAGCAGACCAGGCTTTCTTTTGAGGTAAAAGAGCCCGAAAAGTTATATAACCTGCACTATTTTTTTCAGACAGCAATACTTTTTCCTTATCTCCTTCGTCCTATTAAGAAACTTGTGGGTTTTCGGCCAAATATCTTATTTAAACTCTGGTGGATAGTGGTTTACTTTTTTATTATTACAAGATCTGAAACCAGGAATTTTTTTCATACGCTCATTATCGCACATAGGACGTTTAGTTTTTCTTTAAAAGAGAAGGATAGAGGTTAAATTGGGTAACAAAAAACTGACTACAGCATTAGTCCTATTTGCAAAAGATGAAGGAAAAAGTATAGGCCCATTGATAGACGAGGCATATAGCTATATAAATAAAGGCGATATTTTTGTTATAGATGGGCACTCTGTGGATAATACTGCGTCTATTGTGCGCGAGAAGGGCGTAGGTCTTTTCCTTGATGAAAAAAAAGGAAAGGGCAATGCCATACAATTGGCTATAAACTCTATAGAAAGAGACGTCCTTATTTTTATGGATACCGACGGTTCACACCGCCCCCAGGAAATCCCGCTTCTTCTAGAGCCATTTCTAGTTGATGAGAGCGTAGATATGGTGATTGGTTCAAGATTTAAAGGTGGGAGCGAAGAACTTTCTGGTTCTTTCCAGGAAAATATTAGATTCCTGGGCAATGTACTTGGCACATTTATCGTAAATCTGATATGGAAGGTAAAATTGACTGATATCCAGAATGGCTTTCGAGCGGTAAAAAGAGATACAATGAGAGAGATATCTTTGACTGAAGGTAGCTTTGCTATCGAACAAGAGATGGTAATGAAGTGCTTGAAGAAAAAAAAGAAAATCATCGAAGTCCCTTCATTGGAATTAAGACGAAAATACAATGATTCACACATTGCACCGTTTGAGATGTTACCCAAGTATATATGGGGCTTTATTAAAAATATTTTTTAGATGGGGTCTATAGATGCATATTAATAAATTAAAAGTCTACTGGGAAAAAGGCTGGGTTCCTTTTTTGATTAGTGCGGGTTGCTTTGCTTACCTTTTAGATTTAACATGGCTAAAATGGGGAGATCTGATAGTAGATATTGGCCGTGAAATGTATGTGCCCTTAGAGCTTATTTCAGGCAAGATGCTTTATAGGGATATCTTTTATCTCTATGGCCCATTCTCGCCATATTTTAATGCGCTCCTCTTTAAGTTATTCGGCGCCCATATATATAGCCTTATCTTAAGCGGAATTATCACTATATGTGTTACAAGCCTGCTTATTTATAAAATATCCAGATCTTTTCTTAATGTATTTTTTTCTACATTTGCAGTACTGACATTTTTATTTGTCTTTGCCTTTGGACACTATACCTATAATGGAAATTATAATTTTATCCTGCCTTATAGCTATCCTGCTATACATGGTATTATGTTTAGCCTCGCAGCGCTGTATTTTTTCTTCCTCTCATTTTTTAAGAAGCCCTTAAAAAGAAATATATTTTTTTACAGTATTTTTCTTGCAGCTACATTTTTATGCAAGATAGAGATAGGTGCGTCGCTTATCCTGTCCATTATTATATCTCTTTGCGTTTATTTTGGCAGAGAGAGGCCCGTACCTGGAAAGATATTTTCTGCTTTTTTTACATATTTGGCCCTGCCGATTATTTTTTTGACGTTGGGCTATAGCCTGTTTTTCCTTACCTCCGGCAGCATTATCCAGAAAAGCAATATATTTGATGTATTCTTTGGAAATATGGACATCAAGAATGTATTTACTTCGAATCTCTCAGGGGTTTTAGACATAGAGAGGAATATCTCAGAGATTTTCTTTACCTCTTTATATTATATTTTCTTTTGTATATTTTTTGCAGCAGGCGGGTTTATTTTAAAGAGGGTTTCTAATCTTAAGGACGCCTCTAAAAGGGCCATTTCTTATCATGCTACAAAGGTTGTGTTTATTTTGATCGGCATGATTATTTTTAGTAAATTATTTACCAGTTATAGTATGCAGTATAAAATTTTACCTATAATCTGTTTGGCGACGATCATTGTCTCTCTGTGGAGTTTTATCAGGCACGGCAAAGCCCATGCCCTTTACCTCTCAACCCTTGCCTTGTTCTCATTATTATTGATGACAAGGATGCTGTTTAATGCATGGGCTGGACATTATGGATTTTATATCCTAGTGCCAGGCCTGATCGTTTATTATGTCTTTTTCCTGAGGCTAATTCCTCAGCCATTTAATTCAGAGACCAGCAGGCGTTTTATCAGGTTAGGATTTTTTTGTATATTTGTACTTTTTATTATATATCATTTTAACACCTCAATATTTTGTTACAATAATAAGACCCTGAAGATTGATTCAGACAGGGGGACATTATATGTCTTTAATAATCCGAGAGAGGCCAGGGCCAGAGAATTGATAGAATTTTTAAAAGGGAATGTAGGCAGTGATAAGAGCCTTGTGGTTTTTCCTGAGGGGTTGACTATTAATTTTTTATCCGGGATAAAAAACCCATTGTATTATTACATCTATTTACCCCCAGACCTTCTCAAGGAGAACATTAGAGAGGGGCTTATAGAAGATATGGAAGAGAAAGGCATCGATTATGTGGCGTTGATACAGAGGAATACTGCTGAGTACGGCTATCCTGTATTCGGTAAAGATTATGCAAGAGATATAATGGAATACGTGGCACAGAATTATATTTTATATAGACAGTTTGGGCCGTTTCCTTTTACGACAGAGGAATATGGCATAGCGCTTTTTAAGAGGAAGATATGA
>JAHILY010000001.1 GCA_018896815.1 Candidatus Omnitrophota bacterium
CTAGGAGCAGAGGTTCATATTGCTACAGACGACGGTAGCTGCGGATGCAAAGGATTTGTATCAAAATTGTTTGAGAAAATATTGCGAGCAACGAGCAACGAGCGACGACCAAAGGGAGTCCCGAGCGAAGTCGAGGGACGGACGACGGCATATGCTTGTGGTCCAACACCAATGCTTAAGTGTATCGCTGATATGTGCAAAGAGCAAAAGCTAAAATGCCAGGTTTCACTTGAAGAGATGATGGCCTGTGGCATTGGTGCATGCCTGGGATGCGCAGTTAAGGTTAAGGGCGGTGGTTATAAACTCGCCTGCAAAGACGGCCCAGTATTTAACGCAGACGAAATAATCTGGAGCTAATCCGCCTAAGGCGGATTATTGAAGAAAGCTATGCATAAATTGGAAGTAAAGATAGGAAAGATAAAGCTAAGGAATCCCGTAATGGCAGCCTCAGGTACATTTGGGTATGCAAAAGAGTTCGAGGGCCTGATGGATTTAAAGAAGCTTGGCGCGATTGTTACAAAGACCATTACGCTTAAGCCAAGACAGGGTAACCCTATGCCAAGGGTGTGCGAGACTGCATCTGGTATGCTCAATGCAATAGGATTGCAGAATGACGGGGTGGAGCATTTTATCGACGAGAAATTGCCATATCTTGCAAAGATAGGCGTGCCTGTTATTGTGAGTATATCAGGCGATAATGTGAAAGAGTTTTGTAAGCTTGCACAGAGACTTGATAAAGAGAAAGATATAGATGGAATAGAATTGAATATATCGTGCCCAAACATTGGGGCTCAAGGCCTGATTGCTCAATGTCCAAAGGCGGCTTACGAGGTTGTTAATAATGTCAGAAAGGCCACAAGTAAGACCTTAATTACAAAACTCTCGCCGAATGTTACGGATATTGTAGAGATTGCAAAGGCAGCATGCAAGGGCGGGACAGATGCAGCGAGTTTGGTAAATACATTTTTTGGAATGGCAATAGACATAGAGACTGGGAAACCAAGACTGGGAAATGTGACAGGTGGATTGAGCGGGCCATGTATAAAGCCAATTGCATTGAAGATGGTATGGGATGTTGCTAAAAATATAGATAAACCAGTAATAGGTATGGGTGGTATAATGAATGCAAGCGATGCGATTGAATTCTTGCTCGCTGGCGCAGAGGCAGTGCAGGTAGGAACAGCGAATTTTGTAGAGCCTGGCGTGTGCGGAACAATAATAAAGGGTGTTGAAAAATGGATAAAGACAAAATCATAATAGCCCTTGACGTTAACACAATAAAAGAAGAGCAGCGGCTTCTTGATATCCTTAGTCCTCATGTGAATATTTTTAAAATAGGCATGGAATTATTTTATTCATGCGGCGCAAAGGCAGTCGAACTTGTTAAAAAATATGATAGGGAAGTATTTCTCGACCTGAAATTTCACGACATACCTAATACTGTCAAAAATGCCTCTAAGGCAGCTGCTAAGTTAGGCGTATTTATGTTCAATGTGCATGCATCTGGCGGGAGTGATATGATGAAGGCTGCTTTGGAGGGCGCAGAAGAGGAAAGTGAAAAGATGGGGATAGGTAAGCCGAAGATTTTAGGTGTCACAGTCCTTACAAGCATTGAGTCTTCACAAGACCAAGTCCTGAATTTAGCAAGATCAGCAAAGGAATCTGGCATTGATGGAGTCGTGGCTTCAGCGCAAGAGGCAAAGGCAATTAGGAAAAAATTAGGAGAAGATTTTCTAATAGTCACACCTGGCATAAGACCAAAAGACACTGAAAAGCAAGATCAGAAAAGAACAGCTACCCCGCAAGAAGCTCTTCAAGCTGGCGCAGATTATATTATAATAGGAAGGCCGGTTACAAAGGCAAAGGATCCTAAGAAGGTGTTAGAGGCCATGAAATGAAAGACACGGAGATCTTAAAGATATTTAAAGACACAGGTGCGCTTTTAAAGGGGCATTTTAAGCTTTCGAGCGGCTTGCATAGCGAAGATTATCTCCAGTGCGCATTGGTCTTGCAGTATCCTGAATATGCTGAAAAACTGTGTAGTCAGTTAGCAGGGTATTTTAAAGACGATAAACCCACATGCGTTGTTGCGCCTGCATTAGGGGGCGTGGTTGTCTCTTATGCAGTTGCCAGGGCATTAGGCGCGCGTTCACTTTTTACAGAGAGAAAAGATGTCAGCATGGTCTTGAGAAGGGGTTTCCAGATAAATAAAAACGATAGAGTAGTGGTGGTAGAAGATGTAATAACAACAGGCCTTTCCACAAAAGAGGTTTTAGAGGTTGTAAAAGCTGCAGGCGCGGCTATAGTAGGTGTAGGAAGTATTATAGATAGGAGTGGAAAAAATATAGATTTTGGTGTAAAATCAAATAGCCTATTAAAATTAGATCTTCCAGCCTTCCCCCCGGAAAAATGCCCCTTGTGCAAACAGGGTATAGATATAACAAAACCAGGCAGTAGGTAGAAACCGTAAACACCGCGTAGGTGTAAATTTTTACACCTACGCGGTGTATGAGGTGTGATATGTCAGAACGATTAAAAGAGTTGCTCGAGAAGATCAATCAAGAAGGCGTGCAGGCTGCAGAGGAGAAAAAAAGAGAGATAGAGTCAAAGGCAGAAGGTGATGCAAAAAGGATTATTGAGGATGCAAAGAAAGAGGCAAAGAGAATCATTGAGGATGCTGAGGTAAAGGCAGAAAAGACAGCCCATGCTACAGAGGCCTCGCTCATACAAGGGGCTCGGGATCTAATACTTTCTCTTAAGGATGAGATAAGAAAGATCTTTGATAAGATTATAGTCGCAGAGACCCAGAAGGCAATGTCCAGCGAAGATATGGTTGATATTTTGACAAGATTAATAGAGAAATATATTGATAAGAAAGGCGAAACTTCAGATATAAAGATACTGCTTAAGAAAGAAGATTTAGATACGCTCAAAAAAGGACTTATGTTAAAACTAAAAGAAAAATCCAAACTCGGCATAGAATTTAAACCGTCTCCAAATATAAATGCAGGATTTTCTATAAGCTTTGACAAGGGAAAGTCTTATTTTGATTTTACAGATGAAAGTCTGTCAGAGGCCCTGAGTGCATATCTGAACCCAGAGCTTAAGAAACTTTTACAATGAGCCAATATTATTACTTTATAGCAAGCCTATCTATGCTTGAATTTGGCATGAAGACTCCAATTTCCTACGAAGATTTTCTCACACGTTGTAAAGAACAAATAAGCGACAGAGATTTAGAGATTATAAAGGGGGCCTTGATTTCGTCTACATTAAGGGAATGGAAGGATTTTGATACAGATTTGAGAAATGAGATTGCGCGCGCAAGGGCAAATAAAAAAGCCAAAGATCTTGATAAATATATTCGGGGAGAAAATTATTTAAATCCTTTTATGGCAGGCATTGCACATTGGGCAGTTAGCCAGGAGTCTCCCGAGGAGGCAGAGCTTTATCTTGATCGTATAAGATGGGAAAGGATAGAAGAGCTAAAGAAAGGCCATTATTTTGACATTGATTTTTTAAGTGCATATGCATTGCAGTTACAGATTTTAGAGAGATGGGATAATATAAATAAAGAAGGCGGTATGCAGGTTTTACAGGAGATGGTAACCTAAATACACCGCGTAGGTGTAAAAATTTACACCTACGCGGTGTAACAGGTACGGAGAATATATGGCAGAGAAAAGATTTGGAAAGATTTCTGGAATAAATGGGAACATGGTTGCTGTGGAGTTTAATGACTATGTCATACAGAACGAAGTGGCCTTTGTAGTGCATAATGAAGAGCGGCTGAAATCTGAGGTCATTCGTGTGAGGGGTAATCAGGCTGAGCTCCAGGTCTATGAGGATACAAAGGAACTAAGGGTTGGCGAGAAAGTTGAGTTTACAGACGATCTTCTTTCGGTTGAATTAGGCCCAGGACTCTTAGGTCAGATATTCGACGGGCTCCAGAACCCATTGCCGCAGCTTGCTGAGCAATGCGGCTTTTTCTTAAAGAGAGGCGTATATCTTGAGGCGCTTCCTGATGAGGCAAAGTGGGAGTTTAGCCCTTCTATGAAAAAAGGAACAAAGGTCAGGGCAGGGGATAAGCTCGGAATGGTAAAGGAAGAGATTTTTGACCACTGGATAATGGTGCCATTTGGTTTAGATGGAGAGCTTTATGTAGAAAGCATTGTGGCCAGGGGAAAATATTCTCTCAAGGCCCCTATTGCAAAATTAAAAGACGCGCACGGAAAGATCCACAATGCCGCAATGCAGCAGATATGGCCTGTCAAGATACCAATAACTGCTTATGCTGAGAAATTAAAGCCATCAAAGACGCTTGTTACCAAGATTAGGATCATTGATACATTAATACCTGTTTCGCTCGGAGGCACGTATTGCGTGCCAGGTCCATTTGGCTCTGGCAAGACAGTTTTGCAGCAGCTCATAAGTAAACATGCTGAGGTGGATATTGTGGTAATAGCTGCCTGCGGTGAAAGGGCAGGAGAGGTTGTAGAGACATTGAGGACATTTCCTGAACTTATGGACCCGCGGACAAACAGGCCTTTAATGGAACGCACTGTCATAATCTGTAACACAAGCTCAATGCCTGTAGCAGCAAGAGAATCGAGCGTATACACAGCTGTTACTATTGCTGAATATTATAGGCAGATGGGCCTGAACGTACTTTTATTGGCTGATTCTACCTCCAGGTGGGCACAGGCAATGCGCGAGATGTCAGGCAGGTTAGAAGAGATACCAGGAGAAGAGGCATTTCCTGCCTATCTTGAAACAAGGATTGCATCTTTTTATGAAAGGGCTGGCATTGTCAGGTTGAATAATAATAGTATTGGTTCTGTTACAATAGGCGGCACAGTAAGCCCTGCAGGAGGGAATTTTGAAGAACCTGTTACACAGGCCACTCTTAAGGTCGTGGGCGCGTTTCAGGGCCTTTCAAGGGATCGTTCAAATGCAAGAAAGTACCCTGCGATAGACCCTTTGGAAAGCTGGAGTAAATACAAGAGCTTTATAGATGAGAAAGAGATATCAAGGGCGAAAAATGTCCTCAGAAAGAGTCATGAGGTCAATCAGATGATGAAGGTGGTAGGAGAAGAAGGCACATCCCTGGATGATTTTATTATCTATCTTAAAGGCGAATTTCTGGATGATGTCTATCTACAGCAGAATGCGTTTGATGAAGTAGATGCAGCTACAATAGAAGAGAGACAAAGATATATCTTTCATGTGATATACAAAATCCTAGAGGCAGAATTTAATTTCGGGAATAAGGACGATGCACGCAGATTCTTCCTTGGCCTGAGGCAAAAATTCATCGAATGGAATTCGATTGAGTTCAAGACAGATGAATTTTTTAAAAAAGAAAGAGAGATAAAAGACGAAGTTATTAAAAGCAAAGGCCGGGAATAGGCAGATTTCAATCTGCCTGTTTATGGAGGCCTTTGCGACAAATATGTAGGGCACACTTCAGTGTGCCAAAAAATCATGCAGAAAGTATATAACCGTATAATTCAAATATCAGGAAACGTGGTAACTGTTGAGGCAAAGGACATTGGTTACAGGGACCTTGCTGAGATCTCTTCAAGGAGGGGTAAGTCTCTTGCCCAGGTTATAAGGATAGACGGAGAAAAGGTTTACTTGCAGGTCTTTGCAGGGAGCCGTGGCGTTTCAACAGGCGACAAGATAAGGTTTTTAGGCCATGCCATGAGGATTTCTTTTACCGATAACCTCTTGGGCCGCATATTTAATGGCGCAGGCCTTCCAAGAGACAACGGCCCTGTCCTCACAGAAAATATGATAGAGATAGGCGGGCCGCCTGTGAATCCTGCAAAAAGGATCATCCCCAGCCGCATGGTTAGGACAGGCATACCAATGATAGACGTTTTCAATTCTCTGGTAGAGTCACAGAAGCTGCCTATATTTTCTGTCCCTGGCGAGCCATATAATGAAGTCCTTGCGCGCATTGCGATGCAGGCAGAGGTGGACTTAATAATCTTAGGCGGCATGGGCTTAAAATACGATGATTATTTATTTTTCAGAGATACCCTGAATGAACATGGATCTCTGTCCAGGTCCATATTCTTTGTGCACACTGCATCAGACCCTACTGTAGAATGTCTTCTGGTCCCTGACATAAGCCTGGCAGTTGCAGAACAGTTTGCATTGCAAGGCAAAAGGGTCTTAGTGCTCCTTACTGATATGACGAATTTTTCAGATGCGCTAAAAGAGATATCCATAACAATGGAGCAGATCCCTTCGAATAGAGGTTATCCAGGAGACCTGTATAGCCAGCTTGCCAGTAGATATGAAAAGGCAGTTGATTTTGATACAGCAGGCTCTATAACTATACTTGCGGTTACTACTATGCCAGGTGATGATGTGACGCACCCTGTGCCTGATAATACTGGGTATATAACAGAAGGCCAGTTTTATCTTAGAAATAAGTCAATAGAGCCGTTTGGTTCATTGAGCCGTCTTAAGCAGCAGGTAAATGGCAAGACCCGGAAGGACCACAGGACTGTAATGGACAGGATGATACAGCTTTTTGCTGATTATCGCTCGACATTGGAAAAACAATCAATGGGTTTTCAGATGAGTGAATGGGATAAGAAGCTCTTGAAATATGGCCGCTCATTTGAGACAAGGATGATGGACCTTTCTGTAAATATACCTCTTGAAAAGGCGCTTGATCTAGGATGGCAGATCATGGCAGAGAGCTTTGAGCCGTTTGAGGTAGGGGCGAAATCTGAGCTTATAGACGAATTCTGGCCGAAGAAATAGGATTTACCACCCCCGCACCCCCACCGCGGGGGTGACCCACCCCCGCGGTGGGGGTGGTAAATATAGATATGTCAAAAATCAAGTTCACTAAAGGCGAATCAAAGAGACAGCGGGATTCACTGAAGCAGTTTGAACATTTCCTGCCAGTCCTGCAGCTTAAAAAACAGCAACTACAGCTAGAGATACAGAAGGTTCACAAAACCCTGGCTTTAAAAATGAAAGAGATTGATAACATTGAGGACGAGATTAGTGACTGGGCAGGTCTTTTAAATGAAGGCTCGGACATTGTCTCTGAGTGGGTTAAAAAAGGTACAGTAGTTACAGGAGTTTTTAATATCGCAGGTGTAGATATGCCTATATTTGAACGCGTGGATTTTGAAGAGCCAGAATATGATTTGTTTTTGACGCCCCTCTGGATAGACATGGCCATTGATAAGATAAGAGAACTTGTTGCATTTTTAGAGGAAGAGAAGGTAGTCAGGAAGCAGCTCGAGATTTTAGAGGTTGAATTAAGGATAACCGCGCAGAGGGTGAATCTCTTTGAGAAGATAAAGATACCTGAGTGCAGAGAAAATATCAGGCTCATCAGGATTTATCTGGGTGACCAGCAGACAAATGCTGTTGGCCGTTCAAAGATTGCAAAGGCCAAGATAGAAAAGCTGGCCCTGGAAGAGGCCTTTGTATGATAGTTAAGATGAAAAAGATAAGCATTGTGGTGCAGTCAAAGGATGTCGAGGCTACGCTTAAGTCTCTGGCCAATGCCGGGGTTTTACATGTAGAGCACCAGTATGTGCCTACGAGTGATAACATCCTTGTTCTCGAGGAAAGATATAGGTCCCTTTCCGAGGCCATAAAGATTCTTTCTGATACGTCAAAGACAGAAGGCCATAAAAATCCTGAAAAAATAGTCAGAAAGATATTGGATCTGGTGGATAAAAAAGATGTACTTAATGAGGGCATAAAGAAAATAAAAAGAGATATAGGGCTTTGGAAAGAATGGGGTGATTTTAATCCTGAACTTATTTATGATTTAGAGGAGAAAAATATCTGGGTAAGGCTCTGCAGGATTACAAAGAAGCAGCTTGGTCAGATGCCAGAAGGAGTCATCTTAGAAGAACTTTTTAGAAAAGGAAGTGTTATTTATTGCGCGGTTATTACAAACGGAGAAACAGCTCTTCCTTTTGAAGCGCTTCAGCTTCCTGAACAAGGCCTAAGGGAAATGATAGCAAACCTGGAAAGAGAAAAAGAGAAACTCAGGCAGGTTGATGAGGCCTTGCAAGGATTATCAAAATATAAAAACGCACTTTTATCCCACCAGGAGAAGCTCGCTTCTATAATACAATTCAGTAAGGTGTCTACTGGTATGGGTAGGTTCGAGAGGCTTTCGTATGTAAAAGGATATTGCCCTATGAATAATGTAAAATTACTGGAAGATATAGCCAGGGACGAAAAATGGGGGCTTGTAGTAGAAGATCCTTCAGATGATGACAATGTGCCTACATTGATCAAGAATCCAAGATGGGTGGAGATAATAAGGCCTGTGTTTCAGATGATAAAGACAATACCTGGATATAAAGAGGTGGATATAAGTTTCTGGTTTTTATTGTTTTTCTCAGTGTTCTTTGGAATGCTTGTTGGAGATGCAGGTTATGGCGCAGTAATTTTCATTATAAACTTATTATGCCATTTAAGGTTTAGAGATCTGGAGAATAAATCCATATTTTTTCTTATGTATGTCCTGAGCGTTTGTGCAGTTTTATGGGGTGTCCTGACAGGTACGTTTTTTGGCCAGGCGTGGCTTTCTCAGATGGCAAGGCCGCTTTTGCCTTCCCTGAGGGAAAATGCAAATGTGCAGGCCTTGTGCTTTTTTATAGGCGCAATTCATTTAAGCATTGCGCATGCATGGAGATTGGTAAGGAAGGCGCCGTCCCTAAAGGCCTTTTCTGAACTAGGATGGATTTCAATATTGTGGGCAGCGTATTTTCTTGCAAGGACATTGATTTTAGGAGAGGTCTTTCCAGAACAAGCGAGGTGGCTGATAATAGGAGGCATGACATTTATTATATTGTTTACAAATCCCACGAAGAATATTTTTAGGACGATTGGTTCAGGCATAGGAAGCCTCTTCCTGAATGTTATAAATAGTTTTACTGACCTGGTATCTTATATAAGACTCTTTGCAGTAGGTGCGGCAACTGTTGCTGTTGCTGATGCATTTAATCAGATGGCAATGACCATAGGATTTGGGAATATCTTTGCTGGATTTGCGACGTCATTTATACTTTTTTTTGGGCACACCTTAAATATTTTATTGGGTGCGATGGCTATACTTGTGCATGGAGTGAGGTTGAATGTATTGGAATTTTCAGGTCACTTAAATATGGAATGGTCAGGTATTGAATACGCGCCATTCAAAGCAAAAGGAGATCAAGATGGACGCTAATCTATTGACACAGTTCAAGGATCTGGGGATAGCAGGTTCATTGGCTTTTTCGGCGATGGGGTCAGCTCTCGGAGCGGGCGCGGCGGGCATGGCCGCTGTCGGTTCATGGAAAAAATGTTTCGCGCAGAATAAAAACGCCCCGTTCATCCTTACCGTATTTGTGGGAGCGCCTCTTTCGCAGACCATTTACGGCATGATAGTAATGAATGCTTTTGTAGAACTTGCGAAAAAAGGACAATTCATGGCTGGTGCGGGTATACTTTGCGGCATGGCGATGGGGATGTCTGCATGGATGCAGGGTAAGGCTGGTGCGGCAGCAAGCGATGCAATGGCAGAGACAGGCAAGGGCTTTGGAAACTATCTGATAGTGCTCGGCATAATAGAGACAGTAGCGCTCTTTGTAATGGTATTTATCCTGATGGCGGCAGGAAAACTTTCCTAACTTTACATTTGAGCAGGCTCAAAGTTAGGGCTTGTAATCCAAGGCCTGTTATAGTATATTATATAGCATTCTCTTGGGCGGTTAGCTCAGTTGGTAGAGCGCTTCGTTTACACCGAAGAGGTTTCACAGGTTCGAGCCCTGTACCGCCCACCATGAACCACAGATTACACAGATTGTAAAAATAGATTTTGTAAATTTTTGAAAGAAAATAGGCTTACCCAGGGTCTTATATATAGGGGTATAAAAAAAGATGTATCACATTAAAGAATCATTTCGCCTAAAGCAAGTTGAAAATGAGTATAATTCTGATATTGAGGATTTATTTTATCAGATGCATTGGCCTGAGGATATGATGCATAGAGAGATCGGTAAACAATTAGGCATCCCTCGCGCTACAATCACTAGATGGTTTAAATTACTCGACATTCCCTCACAGAGTTGTCGTAGGTTCACAGATAAAAATCTGACCAGCTGGCTTTATAAGACAGATAGACTTAAGAAGAAATTGAGATACAATGGCCCAGACAGACGGATTCAAAGAACGAAAGGGAATGTCGACATCGACTTTTTCAAAAAATGGTCTAAAGATATGGCATATATATTAGGATTTTTCGCAGCAGATGGCGAGATGTTTATAAATTCTGAAGGATCAAGGTATGTTCAATTTACATCCACAGATTATGAAATATTGGAGAAAATTAGAAATTTACTTTTGGCAAAACAGAAAATTTCTCTCAAGAAGAAAAGCTCTAAAGATCACAAAGACTGTTATCTTTTTCAAATTGGAAGTAAAGAAATGTTCAATGATTTGAAACGATTAGGGTTTACACCAAAGAAAGAATTAAATGTAAAGTTACCTTATATGCCTGATAGATATTTTAATCATTTTTTAAGAGGTTATTTTGATGGAGATGGTTGCATAAGCAGATGCTATTATAAGAAAAAAGACAGAAGGGAAAAATCCCAAATTGTATTTTTAGTGTTTGCATCAGGAAGCGAAAGATTTCTTAAAGCAATATCAAAAAGACTAATGAAGATATTGTCAATAGGTAGAGGATATTTTTATAGTAAGGGGAATAGTAGCTGGTTAAGGTATGGGAAAAGAGAAGCAAATAGAATATGCAATTTTATGTATTCGGATATTAATTCTATATGTTTTTTGAATAGAAAATATAATAAATTTAAAGAAATTTTTAATTAATTAGGGGACGTAGCTCAATTGGACGGAGCTCCAGATTGTCGATCTGGAGGTTGCGGGTTCGAGCCCCGTCGTCCCCGCCAGTCGAAACACCCTTGCGGTTTTGCGATAAAATCAAAGGGTTTATTATAAGAAACTAAAAGGGTTAGGTCTTTTAAAAAGAAGTTCGAGCCGAGAATTTTTAAAATTTCTTTTTTAGGGCTTAAAGCTTCCTTTCGCCTTCGGCGAATAAGTAAATTTTTGAGATTTATCAGGATCTCAAAAAATTCCTTTGCCAAGCGACAGAAAAGTTTTTGGAGGGTGATGCCATGCCAAAATACTACTTATATGCCAGAAAATCCACAGATGATGAAGATAGGCAGATATTATCTATTGAGTCGCAAATTAACGAATTGCGAGAATTAGCGAAACGCGAAAAACTGGAAATAGTCGATGAATTTACCGAGGCTAAAACAGCAAAAGAGCCAGGGCGGCCTATATTCTCTTTTATGCTCAAGCAAATAGAGGCTGACCTTGCTGATGGTATTTTGGCATGGCATCCAGACAGGCTTGCCCGTAATAGCGTAGATGGCGGTAAGATTATTTATCTCATAGATCAAGGCATCATCAAAGATTTACGATTCCCTACATATCGTTTCGATGATAATGCGCAAGGTAAGTTTATGCTCTCTATCGCCTTTGGCCAGAGTAAATACTATATAGATAATCTATCTGAGAATGTTAAGCGAGGACTACGAGAAAAACTTAGACGTGGTGAATGGCCTGGATGGGCGCCGGTGGGATACTTGAATGAGTATAAACAGCATACGATATATCCTGACCCAGAAAAAGCATCATTCATTAAGAAGATGTTTGAACTCTACGCAACCGGTAATCATAGCCTTGAATCTATGAGAAGAGAGGTGAATCTCTGGGGATTATCTGGTAATAGGGGCAAGCCTGTCTGTAAAACACAGCTTGCAAGAATTCTCAGAAATCCTATTTATTATGGTGTATTCAGATATGGAGGCGAACTGCACGAAGCGAGCCACCCGCCGCTAATCTCTAAGAAACTTTTTGATGGTGTCCAAGCTATTTTAGATAATCGCTATAAGCCACATAAGCTATCAGAGGCTAAGCATACTTTTACTGGATTAATGAAATGCCCTTATTGTGGTTGTAGCATTACTGCTGAGAAACAGAAAGGCCACATCTATTATCATTGCACCAAGAAAAGAGGTATATGCTCTAACAAAAAGTTTCTTAGAGAAGAGGCTTTGCTTTTCCAGGTGAATAAAATAATCTCGAAGGTCTATATTGATGATGAAACGAAAGACAAAATGACTAACCGATTAGAAGAATTATTCCAAGAGGAAAGCAAAGCCTCTTTTTCTCTATCTGGCCAGGGCA
>JAHILY010000027.1 GCA_018896815.1 Candidatus Omnitrophota bacterium
CCGCGGACAATGAACTCTGCGCCTCCTTCTTCAAATACCTTTGCTCCTACATCTATATTAGACTTCTGGACAGAGCTTATAACTTCATGGATTTTTATATCATGCGCTAAAAGTTTATTCGGGTCTATATCGATCTGATACTGTTTTATATATCCGCCGACTGACGCGACTTCTGATACGCCTTCAACCGCGGTCAACTGATAACGCACGTACCAATCCTGGATCGAACGAAGCTCTGCTAAATCATAGCCATCACCCTCGACTGTATACCAGAAGATCTGGCCTAATGCAGTTGCGTCTGGGCCCAAGGTAACTCTTGCGTCACCAGGAATATCTCTTTTTGCAAAATCCAGCCTCTCTAATACTCTTGTCCTTGCCCAGTAATAGTCTGTCCCCTCCTTAAAGATCATATTCACAAGGCCAAATCCAAACGCGGATGTCGAACGCACCACCTTTACTTTCGGTGTACCCATCAGTCCTGTTGTCAATGGATATATCACCTGGTCTTCTACATCTCTGGGGCTTCGTCCTGGCCAATCAGCATAGACAATAACCTGGAGCTCGCCTATATCCGGTATTGCATCTATAGGCGTCTCCTTCATCGAAGAAAAACCCCACACTATCAAAAGCGCGAAGGTCGCTATGACCAGAAATCTATTTTTAAGACAGGATTCGATTATTTTGTTAATCATGGATTTACCTTTAGTTGTCATTGCGAGCGAAGCGAAGCAATCTCATATTTTGAGATTGCTTCGGGCACTTTGTGCCCTCGCAATGACGAGTTGAATTAGTGTTGATGTACCGGTGCCTTTTTTTCTTCAGCGCCCAGTGCCCCGCCATAGGCTGCCGCTGCCACACCTGATAGCTGGCTCTGGGAATCAATCAGAAAATTTGCCTTTGTCACGACCATCTCGCCTTCTTTCAGGCCGCTCAAGACAGGATAGAATTTAGATTCTGCTCCGTCAATAACAGAAGTAGCTTCTGGCCCTATCTTAATAATCCTTCCTTCGTATGTATCATTACCCTGATTGATCCAGACAATTTTACGCACGCCTGTATCCAGAACCGCATTCTTTGGTATTGCCAGGACCTCGCGTTCCCCCTCAGGCCCCATATACATGCTCATAATAATAACATCTACATACATCTCTGGTTTTAACTTCAGGTCAGGGTTATCAACCTCTACTCTGAACCTTAAAGAGCGCGTCTTTGGATCAAGCACAGGATTTATAGAGCTTATAACTCCATGAAATTCCTCGCCGGGCAGACTGGACGTAGTGACCTTTACTTCCCCATCTACCTTTACCCAGCCCAGTTCATATTCATAAACATCTCCATAAATCCACATCTTTTCTTCTGGAAGAATCAAGCTTGTCTGGACCTCTCTTTTCTCCTCCAATCCTGCGATCTGGTCTTCACTCAAGCCCAATAGTCTCAATTTTCTCTTTGAAGACTCAACCAGATTCAATGCCCTCTCATTTATCTCTTCAATGTTCCCTTGCTGGATCTTATCAAAGACCTCTAGAGCCGCGATAAATTCCTCCTGGGAAATCGCGAGTCCCGGGTCATAGGCAACCCTGCCTACTGTGCGAATTTCTTTATAGAGATGGAGTTTTTTTACGGATTCAGCCTGAACGCCTGCCAGCCTTATTTCATTACCCTTTATCTTAACCGTACTCACTACCCCTTTTAATTTATCCGACTCATCTTTTGATAATTTCTTAAGGGGCATACCGCATATAGGGCAAAACTTCATGCCTGGAATTTCTTTTATCAAAAACACATGCTCCACGCCTTCCATTCCACAGCCATAGTATTCGTCGTTCGTCGCTCGTCGTTCGTCGCTCGTAGCATGGCCTTCCTTATATACAGGAGTTAGATTCATATTGCAGATCGGGCAGCTCTTGTTGCCTTTATTATATTCTTCCACAGAGACCTTCACGCTCGGATGCATGCCGCAGGTGTAGTATCGTATATCGTCGCCAGTCGTCCGTATCTCGTCTGTTTTGCTTTGGTTACAGCCTGCGAGCATCAAGATAGAAATAAATACTATTATAAGAATATTTTTCATGGTTACTCCTTTAATATTGTTCGAGTGAGCCAGCAAATATACTTCTCGACATTGCTCGAAGAATATTTGCTTGGCGAGTCGAGAACTATAAATCCCTCCCAATAACCCTTTCTAAATATGCAATTGACTTCTGGTAATCCACGATTGCCTTGTAATGCGCTAACCTTGTCTGCAAAAGTACCCTCTCAGCATCAAGCCAGTTTAAAAAATCTACTTTACCTGTTTCGTAGCTGGTCTTTGCCGCATCATAGGCCTGCTCTGCCTGCGGCACCAGGGCTGTCTTATAAAGTGAGATTATATCTTTATAGGTCATGATTTTAAAATATAAGTCCTCAACCTCATAATCCACGACATTTTCCGCGTCTTCGTGGTTTTTCTTACTTGACTCTAAAAGCGCCTTTTTCTCCTTGACCTGAGCGTTTAATTTGCCAAACCAGATTGGGACATTTATCGCCACTTTGCCCATCCACGCGTCGTCACCGTCATTTGGCTGGGTGGTGCTGCCGCTTCCTATCTCGATATAGTCAACGCCAAATGTAAAATCAGGGAGATAATTCAATCTTGCCAGAGACCTTTCGTACTCAGCCCTTTCTATATCTAACTTAGAAACGAGTAGCTGCTGACTGGACTCGTCTGATATCCTGTGAAGCTCTTCAAGTTCATAGGTAAATTCCACTGATCCAACATCACTGGTCTTACCTAATTCTTTGCCCCTTGGCCTGTTAAGAAACCTGTTCGCCTTTGCCTCTAAGCTTTTTCTATTCTGCCTCAAAAGGAATAACTTATCGATCAATTTCGAAAGCTCTACCTGCGCCTTAATGACATCCTGCTGGGGCGTAAGATTTGATTCATATTTTCTCTGCGCCACCTTTTCCAGGCCCTCTATTATTGCCTTTTCTTCCTCTGTTATTTTAATCGCCTTATCCACCCAATAAATATCATAATATAAAAACTTTATTTCCTTTGTAATCTCGCGCTTTGCAGCCTCGTACTTTTCTTCCAATATACTGGCAAGCTTGGCCTGGGCCTTTCCCTTAAGGCCTAATTTTCCTGGAAACGGGATCGTTTGCGAAACACCGTATTTATGTTCCTGTGGCCCCACCTTTGTCTCAACGCTCTCACCAAAATATCCGTAGCTTGCCATTGGATCAGGAAGACCTCTCACATACCTTGCTTTATACTCGGCTGCCTTCCATTCGCTATACGCTGCCTGAATCTTTGGATTGTTGTTCAGCGCCTCATCTATAAGCGAATCGAGCGTTACTGTTTCTTCTGGATAGGCGTGTCCGGCACTAATCACTAATACAAAAATTATAACAATAAAGTATCGCATATTCATATCAAGCGCTCCTTCTGAACCTCTGTATTAAATCAATGATCTCATCGATCTTTTTTTCCTTTTCAGATTCAGATTTTCCTTTGAGGGCATGCACCACGCACCCATCAATGTGCTTTCTGAAGATATTGTTCTCCACTTTATAAAGCGCTCCTATAATAGAGTGGATTTGCGTGATGATATCCACGCAGTACCTCTTATCATCGATCATCCTCTGTATACCCTTGACCTGGCCCTCGATCTTCTTTAGGGCTGGCAGCTGTTCCTGATGTACTGTAGCCTGTTTCATGGTAACCCTCCTCCCGCTACAAGTATACCCTACCCCCCTACCCTATGTCAACAGGAAAATAAAAAATATTACGCCGGGAAAAAGCGCCTGGTCTTCAAGCACACCCTTACGAGCATCAGCATGACCGGCACCTCGATCAGCACCCCTACTACTGTAGCAAGAGACGCTCCTGAAGACAGGCCAAAGAGGATCGTGGATGTGGCAATGGCTACTTCGAAATGATTACTCGCGCCGATCAATGCTGATGGCGCAGCATCCCTGTATGAAAGTTTGAGCCATCTTGCCAGCGCATACGTGAGGCCAAATATAAGGCAGGTCTGTATAAAAAGCGGGATTGCTATTAAGATTATTGTCTGCGGCTGGTTTATGATCAGTTCGCCTTTAAAGGAAAATAAAAGGATAAGCGTAACAAGTAACGCGCTGATCGATACTGGAGTTAAATAATGAAGGAACTTTTCCTCAAACCATTTAAAGCCCTTTTTGGCAATGATCAATTTCCGCGTGTGATATCCCAGAAAAAGCGGCACACCTACATACATTACAACTGATAATACAATAGTTTGCCATGGAATGGGCATTTTATTCACGCCTAAAAGCCACCCGCCTAAAGGCGCGTAAAGAAATAACATGGTCAGAGAATTTATAGCCACCATGACAAGCGTGTGCCCGTCATTACCTTTAGACAAATGCCCCCAGATAAGAACCATGGCTGTACATGGCGCAACACCCAGCAATATACACCCGGAAATATAAGATCGGTAAAGCTCTACCTCTTGCCCGCCTTTGACTATTTCAAAACCAGGGATAAGTTTCTTAAAAAACACGCCTAAAAATAAACTGGATATAAGAAGCATGGTGAATGGCTTGACGCACCAGTTTATAACTAATGTAAGCGCTACTGGCTTTGGCGTTTTGCCGGCTTTTATAACCTCTCTAAAATCTATCTTCACCATGATAGGGTACATCATGAAGAACAGGCATATTGCTATAGGTATTGATACCTGATAGATGGATATCCTATCCAGAGTAACTGCGACCTGCGGAAATAATTTCCCGAGTAAAATTCCCAGACCAATACAGGCAATCACCCATATGGTGAGGTATTTTTCAAAGAAACTTAATCTACGCTCTTCGTGGATAATTTTTGTTTTACTCGGCATGCTTTAACGTTTCATTGCGCAGGGTTTATCTTTTTTTGCTTTATCCTGCTTAAAAGCCACTTCTTGAGACGAAACTGTATCTTGTATCTTCTCCTGCAGATCTTACTGTTTATTAGCCTCATCGAGGATCTTCTCCTCCCGTTTTCCAGTAAGAAATCTAAAAACCCTTTTTGCTCTTTTTGCCGCTCTCGCAAAGGAGACTTTTGAGTTGCTTCTGCTGTTCTTTTGTCAGCATGGTCTTGAGCGTTGCGCACGCTGCTACAATCGACTTGGTCTTCTCTTTCTTTAGCTCGTATTTTTTGTCAATAAGGACATTCACCGCTTCTAAATCTATCGCATCCTCCCACATAGCTGCCTCTATATCCAGGGCAACTATTTCAATCTCAGCTGTCTTGCTTATCAACCCCTTTTTAGTGGCCATCTTCAGGTCTTTTACTTTCTTCACCTCTTCATCTGAAAGCCCCAGTTCATCCTGATTCTTGATGATCAGCATGGCCTTTTTATAAAACATGTCCTCCATGTCCCCATGTCCGTCCTTCATCTTTCCATGCTCTGCATAGACCTGTGTTGTCAAAAACGCGAAACAAAGAAGCATCGCTACAACAATAAACCTTTTACCCATAACTCCCCCTTTCTCTTTTCTTACATTATACTGCCAAAAACAAAAAACCCCAAGCGAAACTTCACTTGGGGACAGATTGATTAAGGATTCCCAAAGCGGTATAAGAATTAATATTGCGGAATTAAATCTATGCTGAGCCTCGCCTTTAAAGCTGCTGCGAGTTTTGTCAATGTATGAAGCGTTATCTGGGTATTCTCCAGATCTTCAAGCCTTGAAATATTTTGTTGCGTAGTACCTACCTTTTCAGCTAGCTCACTCTGCGTCAGATGCCTTGCCTTTCTAAGCTGAGTTATTTTATAAGCGATCTTGAGCTTAAGGACCTCCTCCTCATATGCCTTTCTGAATTCTTTGTCTTTTCCGTATTCCTCTTCTATGTGTTTACCAATAGATTCAGGCGCTACGATTTTGTTTCTTTTCATCCTAATCATCTCCTTTTCTTAATACTATCCTTCCTTCGTTATACCTAATCTGGAAATCAATCATTCTATTTCTTGCTTTTAATTTGTCGTTTTCGGGAATCTTTTTGGTCTTTTTCTGTAAACCATGCAGTAATACTATATGATCTCTAAACATATAAGCATAAATAATCCTTATATTATTCCATGCAAATTCAACCCTTAACTCGTAAAGATCCTTGTCTATCTTATCTACAAATGGCCGCCTTGCTTCATGCCAATGCTTTTCCAAAAAATCAAGCCTTGCTAAGGTCTTTCCTTTTGTCTTACTGTCAAAACTATCTATAAACTCTTTTACCGGCTTTTTGCCCCTGTTGTCTTCGTAATATATAACTCTCTTATCCATTATAAGTATACATTATTTTTAGTGTTAAATCAAGTTAACGCCCTTCGGGCGGACTTTTTTTAGGATTATATACTAATGTTCCACCGCATGGGCACTCTAACTTCGGCATCTCTCCTTGTTTATATTCCATCGAAGCGATAAACGCGTCTATGACAATGTCTTCTACGTC
>JAHILY010000028.1 GCA_018896815.1 Candidatus Omnitrophota bacterium
ATGATAGGCCATATTAATAAAAAGAGAGAGGCGCTGAAGTTAAAACCCATGATGCATGCTATCGCCTCGAACTAGTTTGAAACTCTGAAAAAGGACGCAATGTGAAAAAGATTTACTGTGATATTAAGAAATGCTTGGGCTGCGGTGCTTGTGAAATTGCCTGCGCAATAGAGCATTCCAAATCCAAGAAGCTTGACAGTGCAATGAACGAAAGACCTTTGCCTATAAAGAGGAGAAAGGCCCAGTTTGTTGCAAGGGGTGTGGCAATTTCTACGGGCTGCCATCACTGCGAAGAGGCAGCGTGTGTGGCAGCGTGCATGTCAGGCGCCATGTATAAGGACAAAAAGACTGGCGAAACAAAGCATGACAAGGATAAATGCGTAGGCTGTTGGATGTGCATAATGAGCTGCCCATTTGGCGTGCTCACGAGACAAAAAGAGGATAAGATCGTAGTAAAGTGTGACCTATGCGCTGATAGGGATGTGCCTGCATGTGTAGAGGCGTGCCCAACAGGCGCATTATTTATGGGTACTTTTAAGGAGTTTAAGGAGCAGATATGCAATACGCCATAATCGGCTGCAGCGCAGCTGGTATAAATGCAGTCGAGGCCATAAGGTCAAAAGATAAAAAGTCAAAAATCACGGTTATCTCAGACGAGAAAAAACCGCTTTACTCTCGATGCCTCATCTCTTATCTTTTAGCAGGCACGATTGACAATAATAAGCTCTGGTACAGGCCAGATAGTTTTTTCAAGGAAAACAAAGTCGAAGCCCTTTTAGGCGTGACGGCAGAAAGAATAGACGCGGATAAAAAAGAAATTACACTGAGCAATGAAGAAAAGGTAAAATTTGATAAGCTTTTACTGGCGACAGGCGCTGCGCCAAAAATGGAAGATATCCCCGGAGTTGGCGCAAAAGGAGTTTTCCCATTGAGGACGTTAAATCAGACATTGGAGATCCAGTCTGTGCTTGCAAAGGTAAAGCATGTTGCGGTATTAGGCGGCGGCCTGATAGGACTGCGCGCTGCTTATGCGTTAAAGAACAGAGGCAAAGAAGTCTCGGTATTCGTGCGTTCGCCTCAGATATTGTCGCAGATAATAGATGAGGGCGCCGCAAGTATAATGCAGCGCCACATAGAGGCAAAAGGCATTAAGATAGAGACAGACAAGGCCGCTTCAAAGATTCTCGGCAAAGATTCTGTAAGGTCAATCGCCCTTGGCGACAAGTCAGAATACAAATGCGAACTTGTTATTATAGGAAAGGGAGTGACGCCTAATATTAAAATAGCAAGGGAAGCGGGCATTAAGACAAACTGGGGTGTTATAGCTAACGAGTTTCAGGCGACGAGTAATCCGGACATATTTGCGGCAGGCGATGTATGCGAATCTTATGACATTGCATTAGAGGGCCCTTCTATAAACGCAATATGGCCTGTTGCGTGCGAACAGGGCAGGACTGCGGGATTGAATATGCTGGGCGAAGGCCAGGTTTACGACGGCAGCTTAGCAATGAACTCACTTGAGTTTTTTGGCCTGCCAGTAATATCGATCGGCATAACAAAACCGAAGAAAGAAATATATAAAGAGGCCATCAGGATAGATAAGACTAAAAATCTCTACAAGAAGATCGTCTTAAGAGATGATGTTATCGTGGGCGCGGTATTTTTGAATTCAGTTGATTCAATAGGCATTGTCGGCGCATTGATTAAAAACAAGGTCAATGTCAGCTCGATAAAAGATATCATACTTGAAGATTATTTTGATTATGGCAGGATCGCCAATCTTGTAAAAGAGGCGAAGCAGGGTTTTAAGGAAGAGGCCTTTAAAGAAACAACAATGACACTATAAGTGAGGCCATGAGTTATGTCAATCTTTGATTGACGTAACTCATTAGGCCGAACTATCCCGATAGCAACGAGAAAATTTATAGCTAAATTTGAAAAATTTAGCTATAAATTTTCGAAGTGTTTTGCTATCGGGATAACGAAGCATACCCCGCTTCGTAAGCAGTGCCAAAATTCTGTTCCATAATTTTGGCACACTCAGCGGGGTCAAATTCGCACATTCATAGAAGAAGTTCAAAGTAGATGCATCCGCCTACGGCGGATGCAGTGCTCATTTGAGGAGAAACTATGTCAAAGATAATCGCATCAGCTGCTATCAGGGGCGCGCAAAAAATTTACAAAGAGGCAGAGGATTTTCTTAATAAGGTAATCAAAGAAAAGGGCGAGGCATGCGAGGTGAAGTTTCCCGAGACAGCCTTTTATTTTCCAATGGCGTATGCCCTGCTCGGGAAAGAGGTAAAGAATCTCGCAGAGGCCAAAGAGGTGTTGCAATTTTCAAAGACGCTCCTCCACGATGAGCCTACTGAAAAGATATGGCTCCCTTATTTAGGAGATACCCTGGATTCTGGTATTGCAGCTTTATTATGCGAAGAGATCATAATGGCATTACGATACCTATGCAATCAGGAGCCGCAAAAAGACTGTAATGGATTTTTCTCTGACACTATTTTACGCACACTTGGAATTCAGCTTGTGGATGGAAGGATGCCTGGATTTGCGGCAATCATAGGCGCTGCGCCTGACAATAAGACTGCTGTGAATATTGTACGCGAGCTTCAAAGGCGCAGTATAATGACATTTGTGGGTAGCTCAGTCAATGGCCGAAGCATTATTGACCAGCTCATAGAAGAAAAGGTAGAGATGGGATGGGATACCTATATAGTACCTTACGGAAGGGACACATTGAGCGCGATATATCCTTTGAACTGGGCCATAAGGGGCGCTCTTACCTTTGGCGGCCACAGAAAAGGCGAGGCATTGAAATGTCTGAAGTACTGCAAGGACAGGGTGTTTGCTTTTGGGATGACTCTGGGTGAAGTAGATGATGTTAAATACGCAACAGGCGCAGGCGCAATAAATATGGGATTTCCTGTTATAGCTGATACAGATATACCTGAGATCCGACCAACCGGGATATGTACGTATGAACATATCATAAAAGAACTGGATCACAAGAAAATAGTGCCTGCGGCTATTGAACTGAGAGGCATAAAGCTTAAGGTCTCAGAGATACCTATACCAGTGTCGTATTCTCCAGCTTTCGAAGGCGAAAGAGTAAGGCGCGACGAGATGTATGCGCAGTTTGGCGGCAAGTATTCAGACGCATTTGAATATGTCAAGATGGTGGATGCAGATAAAATAGAGGATGGGAAAATAGAGGTCATAGGCCCTGAAATAGATGAGATTAAAGAAGGAGGGGCAGTGCCTCTTGGGGTAGTTGCTGAAGTAGCTGGCAGAAAGATGCAAAAGGATTTTGAGCCGATACTTGAAAGACAGATACATAGTTTTTTAAATGAGGCAATGGGTATCTTTCACATGGGCCAGAGAGACATGTGCTGGGTCAGGATATCAAAGGATGCCAAAAACAAGGGGTTAAAGCTAAAACACTTTGGCGTAATCCTTCATGCAAGGTTTCATGATGTATTCAGTGCAATAGCTGATAAGGTCCAGGTCACAATATACACAAAACAGGAAGATATCGAGAAAAACATAAAAGAGGCGCAGAAGTCTTATGAAGAAAGGGACGCGAGGGTTGCTGGCATGACAGATGAGAGCGTTGATCTGTTCTGGACATGTACGCTTTGCCAGAGCTTTGCGCCAAACCACGTATGCATAATAAAGCCTGAGAGGATTGGCCTGTGCGGCGCATATAACTGGCTGGATGCAAAGGCATCTAATGAATTAAATCCAGCAGGGCCTAACCAGCCTGTTAAAAAAGGACAATGCCTTGATCCTGTAAAAGGTGAATGGACAGGTGTCAATGAGGCAATACAGCAGAAGTCAAATCGCAGCCTGGAAAGATTCTGCGGGTATTCTATTATGGATGCGCCAGAGACAAGCTGCGGTTGTTTTGAATGTATAATTGCAATCCTGCCAGAGGCAAATGGTTTTATGGTGGTAAATAGAGAATATGCAGGCCCTACGCCAGCTGGCATGGGTTTTTCTACATTGGCTGGTACTATAGGAGGCGGCCAGCAGACGCCAGGTTTTATGGGCGTTGGCAGGCTATATCTGACCAGCAAAAAATTTATTTCTGCAGAAGGCGGCTTAAAGCGGCTTGTCTGGATGACAAAGGAATTAAAAGAAGCGCTTGCAGATAAATTAAAGGAAAGAAGCAAGGAATTAGGAGACCCTGATCTAATAAATAAAATAGCTGACGAGACCAATGCAACAAGCATGGAAGAACTTTTGCCATATCTGGAAAAGGTCGAACATCCAGCATTAACAATGCAGGCAGTCATGTAATTTCAAACCCGTCCGCCTAAGGCGGACGGGTTTGAAATCCGAATCAGGCAATAAAACGGAGGTGCATTAATGGCGTTATCCGGCTTAGACATATACAAGCTTTTACCTAAAACAAACTGTAAAAAATGCGGCTCACCAACGTGCCTTGCGTTCGCAATGAAGCTTGCAATGAAAAAGACGTCGCTGGATGAGTGCCCTGATGTGTCAGAAGAGGCGAAAAAGGCGCTTTCAGAGGCCAGCCGTCCGCCTATTGCGGCTATTACATTTGGTTCGGGTGATGGCAAGATAGAAACAGGCGGTGAAACAGTCTTATTCAGGCACGAAAAGACATTTTACCACCAGGCCCTGGTAGCCATAAGCGTGGAAGACGCACTTTCAGATGCTGATCTAGTGGCTCGGGTTAAGCTGATCGAGGAAACGAGCTTTGAAAGAATAGGCCAGCATATTGCCCTTGATATGATAGCAATAGTCAATAGCAGTAATTCTTCTGAGAAATTTGTCAGCACGCTGGATAAGGTCCTTGCAAATTCAAAAAAACCATTGATTCTGGCAAGTGAGGACCCAAAGACAATAGAAGAGGCATTGAAAAAATGCGCTGATAAAAAACCATTGGTGTATGCAGCGACCAGGAATAATTTAAAAGACATGGCGCGGATTGCAAAGACTCATAAAGTAGCGCTTGCATTAAAGGCCGCGAACCTGGAAGAATTGGATAAACTTGCTCAGGAGGCGTCTTCTTTAGGTGTTCAGGAATTAGTTTTGGATTCTTGTCCTGAGACATTAAATCAGGCAATAAATGACTTTACGCAGATCCGAAGATCGAGTTTGAAAAAGAATTACAGGACGCTTGGGTTTCCGATCATTGCATTTATTAAAGGTAAAGGAAAATACAGGACAGCGCAGGAAGCCTGCGCATATATTGCTAAATATGCAGGCGTGATCGTGATAGATTCGCTTGATAGAGAAGTGATTTTACCGATCATCACGATTCGTCAAAATATTTACACAGACCCGCAAAAACCTGTTACTGTTGAGCCAAAGCTCTATTCCTTTGGCTCTGTGGATGAAAACTCGCCTGTAATGGTAACCACAAATTTTTCCCTTACATTCTATACTGTCTCGCCTGAAATAGAAGGGGGTAAGTTTCCCGCGTATCTCTTAGTCACAGATTCAGAGGGCATGAGCGTCCTGACTGCCTGGGCTGCAGAGAAATTCACGCCAGAGATAATAGCAGAGGCCATGAAAAAATTCGAAGTGGACAAAGCAGTCTCTCATAAAAAGATAATCATCCCGGGTTATGTATCTGTATTGAGCGGAAAGCTTGAAGACGCATCTGGCTGGAAGGTCATGGTAGGGCCTAAAGAGGCATCAGGCATACCAAAATATTTAAAGGAAGCCTGGAATTGACGCTTGCCAATAAAATTACCATATTCCGCATACTTCTGATACCTTTTTTCATAGCATCCCTTTTATACTATGGAGAGGGGCTGGCTTATTTGAGGTTTGTGGCCTTTGCTATATTCGCAGTCGCATGCCTGAGCGATGCCATAGACGGAGGTATTGCGCGAAGCAGGGATCAGATATCTGAATTAGGCACTATCCTGGATCCAATAGCAGACAAGCTGCTCATTTCAAGCGCATTTGTATCACTATCTATAATAAAGAGCGTGCCTGATGAAGTCCGCATACCCGCAGGCGTAGTCCTTGCTGTCATAACCCGTGACATAATCATTGTCTTGGGTATTTTAATAATGCAATTCCTTAAAGGCAGCGTTACCATAAAGCCCAGCGCTTTAGGTAAGATAACGACATTTTTCCAGATGATGGCTATACTGGCCATCCTTGCAGTATTTAAATTTAACAAATTTTTTGTGTATCCAGCAGTAGTGTTTACCGTCCTGTCAGGGATAGACTATATCTGGCGCGGCTCAAAACAGCTGGGCTAAATGTCCCACTATTACACCGCGTAGGTGTATCATACACCTACGCGGTGGAGGTGGTAAAAGCATAGACATGGCGACTTTTATACTGTTTTTAGGTCTTTTAGTAGCATACCTCATCGGCTCGATCCCCACAGCATACCTATTCGGCCGTGTACTCAAGGGTATTGACATAAGAGGATACGGTAGTGGCAATGTAGGCGCGACAAATACGTTCAGGGTTATAGGCAGGGTGCCTGGTTTAATAGTGCTCGCTATAGATATAGCCAAAGGTTTTCTATGTGTTGGCTATGTAGCGAGCTTTTTTATGCTCGTATCGCCTGTAGCAAGGCCTGAGTTGTACAGGGTCTTGGCGGGGCTGGCTGCTATAGTTGGCCACAACTGGACAATATTTCTGCGTTTCAAAGGCGGTAAAGGTGTCGCTACAAGCGCTGGCGTTATAATAGGACTTATCCCCGGTATTTTCTGGCTCGGCTTTGCGGCCTGGGCCATTGTATTTTTAATAACAGGTTATGTGTCACTCGCATCCATCATTGCCTCGATAACTGTCCCCGTATTCACATTGATATTTAATGAGCCTGCTGAAATAATAATATTCTTGAGCATCCTCTGCATCCTCATTGTCTACAGGCACCGTTCAAACATCCGCCGGCTGAAGCAAGGGGAAGAAAAAAGGATAAATCTGTTTAAGAAGCGATAACCTTTTTTACACCGCGTAGGTGCGCGGTGCGCACCTACGCGGTGGGGTAGGTTAAAAAATATGCAAGAATCTATAGAAAATATCTTCAACCAATCCGGTTCCATTGCCAATGCAATGCCTGGGTATGAGGTGCGGCAGGAGCAGATAGATATGGCAAAGGCAGTGAGTAGCGCCATATTTAATTCAGAGACGCTCATAGTCGAGGCAGGCACAGGCGTTGGCAAGAGTTTTTCCTACCTTATACCAGTTGCGCGGCATGCCTTAGAGACTGGCTCTCTCGCAGTTATTTCCACAAACACAATAAGCCTTCAGGAACAGATCATAAACAAGGATATCCCGTTCCTTGAACAGGCGCTTGGCATAGATTTTAAGGCAGTGCTGGTCAAGGGGAGACATAATTACCTTTGCCTGCGAAGGCTTCGCAGGTCTAACCTTAAGCAAAAGGATCTGTTTGCAGACGAATACGAGATGCGTGAGTTTGCAAAGATAGCTGCATGGTCTTACAGGACAGAAGATGGCTCTTTATATGACCTTGATGGTGACCCGAACCCAAAGGTCTGGGACATGGTTTCAGCCAATACAGAAAACTGCATGGGTAAGAAATGCCCGCATCACAAGCAGTGCTTTTTTCAAAAAGCGCGGGAAAAGATGAAAGACGCGCGCATACTTGTAATAAACCACCATTTATTCTTTTCTAATCTTGCAATGCAGGAGGATCAGAAAACCATCCTGCCTGAGTATGGCCTTTTAGTATTTGACGAGGCGCATAATATTGAAGATGTTGCTACTGAACACTTAGGCGCCAGCATCAGCAATACCGGCATAAGATACCTCATGGACCTTTTGTTTAACCCGAGAAAACAAAAAGGGTTTTTATTGACCATAGGCGGCCAGGACAGCATGGAATGGGTAGAGCTGATACGAAAGCAGTCAGACAGTTTCTTTAAAAGGATAAAGGAGTATTTCGAATCAAGAAAACTTTATGGAGAATCCGGCTCTCTTAGAATAAGAAAGCCTAATTTTGTCGAAAACAACCTGCTTACCCCGCTTTTAAAGCTTGTGGATTCTTTAGTATACGCCAAGAGAAATGCCAGAAATAAAGAAGACGAGATAGAGATAAGCGCGTTTATAAGAAAGGTAAATGCAGCAAATAATTCAATAGAGCTTATACTGAATCAGGCGCTTGATAATTACGTATACTGGATAGGATGCCCTAATCATAAAGGTAAGGGCAAGATATCCCTGAATGCCGCGCCTGTAAATATAGGCCATATCCTAAAAGACTCACTTTTTTCATCACGTAAGCCAATGATACTTACCAGCGCCACGCTTTCAGTGGACAATGGTTCATTTGAATATCTAAGACAAAGGATAGGGATCGATGAATGCAAAGAATTAAAGCTTGGTTCGCCCTTTGATTACAAAAACCAGGTCAGGATGTATATAGTCAGGAACATGCCAGCGCCTAACAGGATTACTGAATACGGCGAGGCAGTGGCAGAAAAGGTCAAACACTATATTGAGCTTACGAATGGCAGCGCGTTTGTCTTGTTCACGAGCTATTCGCTCATGAATATTGTTTACGAAGAGCTTGAAACTTATTTAAATGAAAAAGGTTACAATATCCTCAGGCAGGGGACTGGTTTAGGGAGAAGCAAGATGCTCTCTAGATTTAAAAAAGAGGCCGGCTCTGTGCTCTTTGGTGTAGACAGTTTCTGGCAGGGCATAGACGTGCAAGGAAAAGCGCTTTCAAATGTAATCATTACAAAGCTTCCATTTGCTGTGCCAGACTACCCAGTCACAGAGGCGCGTATAGAAGATATACAAAAGAGAGGAGGAGACGCGTTTTTAGAATATAACCTTCCCGAGGCTGTATTAAGGTTTAAGCAGGGTTTTGGAAGGCTTATCAGGAGTAAAAAAGACACAGGCATAATCGCAGTCCTTGACAGCCGCATAATAAACAAATCCTATGGCCGCCAATTCCTGAACTCCATCCCTGACTGCGAAATAATCATAGAAAAATAACAAAAGACATTGACACAGTAATTTTTCCTCCAATAAGCCCTGCTCTACCTATTTTCACCTAACCTTCTCTAAATCCACAAGTTAACCCCACCTACTTAACTCATCACCCGTGC
>JAHILY010000029.1 GCA_018896815.1 Candidatus Omnitrophota bacterium
CCTCGCTTACTTGAACAGATCAGGCTTTTGTCAAATCTTGAGACAGAAAAACAGAAACTGCTTCAGATCGTGCTGGTGGGGCAGCCGGAATTAAGGGATAAGCTTGCCTCTGAAGAATTGGCGCAATTAAGGCAGAGGATAGCTATAAGATACCACATCCTTTCTCTCGATAAAGACGAGACCTCGCAGTATATATCACACAGGCTTAAGGTCGCTGGCGCGAATGGCAGAAATTTTTTCAGCGCTGATTCAGTCAATGAGGTCTACAGATTTTCACAGGGCGTGCCGCGTCTTATAAATATTATATGTGATAAGGCCCTTTTAGCAGGTTATGTGTCTGAAAAAAAGAGTATCTCGCCAGAGATGATTAAAAAATGCGCAAAAGAAATAGAGGGCGTGTTTGAATGAGTATAATAAATGAGGCCATTAAAAAGGCCAGGAAAGAATTTGAGGTAAAAAAAGATCCGGTGATAAATGTCTCTGGGGTCCAGGAAAATGCCTTGCCGGAAATCCAAACTCAGGCTCCTGAAGCAAAATGGACTACGTTAGTCGCAGTATCCCTGGTCGTCATTGTTTCTTTATTGGGCTCCCTGTTTTTATACAGGCATATATCCAAAATAAATGCGGGCTACAAATATCCTTCAACTGCAACCAGGCCTGGCAAAGGAGCTAATGCCCCTATTTCAAGGATGGCCAAAAATACATACGCGCCTATGGATATCAGGGATACTGTTATACTCAATGGCATTGTTCATGGCCCTAAAGAGAAGTGGGCTATTATAAATGATAACATAGTGCGAGAAGGCGAAACCATCGCAGCTGGCGAGGTCATTTCAATAGAAGAGGGTTTTGTAGAGATTTTACAGGAGAGTGGCGAAAAATTAGTGCTGGAGTTAAAGTGACCCCTTCAGGGTGTTTTCCCCGATTACCGAGGGGTCATCCTGAGGCCGTAAGGCCGAAGGATCTCTAATATCCTTCACTTTCAATATTACCTATTGCCTCTTTGGCTGCGGACTGCTCTGCGGTCTTCTTGTTGGAACCTGAACCAATGCCGCGCCTCTTACCTGATATCAAGACTTCAACTATAAAATGTTTTTTATGATCAGGCCCGATCTCAGAGATTATTTTATACGACGGGATAGTCTTGTGTTTTTTTAAGGCTGTCTGTTGAAGTATTGACTTGTAATCCCTGGAGCCCTTGCCCTCTTTCACAAGCCCTAGCTCTAGTTTAAATACCCTGCTGATAAACTTAAAGGCAGGCTTTATGCCGCCGTCCAAATATATCGCGCCTATCAATGCCTCTAATGCGCAGAGTATATTTGAAAGGTGTTTTCTCCCGCCAGATGCCTCTTCCCCTTTTCCCAGAAGAAGGAAATTTCCTATCCTGAGATCCTTTGCTATGCGGGCAAGCATGGCGCCGCTCACAAGCTGTGATTTATAGCGCGTCAATACCCCTTCATCATGGCCAGGGCATTCGTCGTAAAGGGTCCTGCTTATTACGATGCCAAGGACTGAGTCTCCGAGAAACTCCAACCTTTCGTTATCACCTATTTTAGACTTAGGCCTTTCATTGGCAAATGACTTATGCGTGAGGGCCTGGTTCAGCATAGCTTTATTTCTAAAGCGGTACCTTATCAGGCGCTCCAGGTGTTTAAGGTTTTTTAAACGCTCTCTATCAATTTTGGGGCAGGACATTGTCATTATTTATAAATCGACATTATGGATTCTTTTACCAATGCCTTCGGTATGCCTTCTTTTACTATTGCCTTGCCTATCTTTACAGGCAGTACAAATCTGTTCTTTCCGTGTATAAATTTTTTATCATGCTCATGGGCCTTGTATATATCAGAGGCCTTTAGCGCCATTAGTTTTGTCGGCAGGCCCAATTTTTTTATCAGCGCTTTTATCTTTGCGTGATCCCTGCCCTTAAACAGATTCAGTTCTTTTGCAATAAAAGAGGCGCATAGCATGCCAAGGGCTATTGCCTGGCCATGGCTGTAAGATTTTTTATATTGGGCTGCTGTTTCAATAGCATGGCCTATTGTATGGCCAAGATTTAGTATGACCCGTATATTTTTATTATCGTACTCATCTTTTTCCACGACCCGGGCCTTAATCCCGCTGCATGTGTAGACGATATATTGCAATGCGTTTTTATCGCGCTTAAATATTTTGTTGGAATTTTTTTCAAGATAGCTGAACAGCCCCTGAGATTTTATGACACCGTATTTAGCGACCTCAGCCAGGCCGGATATGAGCTCTTTCCTGGGCAGGCTTTTTAAGAGGGCTACATCACTAAAGACCAGGCGCGGCTGATAAAAAGAGCCTGCGAGGTTTTTGCCGACAGCAAGGTCTATCGCGACCTTCCCGCCTATTGCTGAATCGACCTGCGAAAGCAGTGTCGTAGGCGCCTGTACATAGGGTATGCCTCTCCTGTAGATGCTTGCTATAAACCCAGAAAGGTCGCCTATTACGCCTCCGCCAAGGGCTATGATGAATATGCGCCTGCGAGAATTATCGAATTTGGATATATTATTGAGGAGCCTTATGCAATGTCTTTCAGATTTGGCCTTTTCGCCGTCAGGGACTATCTCAAATCTTGTATTAAATCCTGCGGATGCCAGGCTGGCCTTGACCTTGCCCCCATAAAGCCGCTTTATTGCGGGGTTGGTTATTATGACTGCATCTGTGCCCAGTCTTAATCTTTTAATCAATGCGCCTAATCTTTTAATACCATTGCGGCAGACCACAATATCGTAACTTCGCCTGCCAAGATCAACGCGGATCTTTTTTGCGCTCATATAGTTACCCCTAACAATCTTGCCAGATACATGACAAGCGGCCAAATAACAGCGCCTATCATGCCCAGCCAGAGAAGTCCAAAGATTATAACAAAGCCATATGGTTCAATTTTTGCGTATCGCATGGCCAGTTCCCTGGGAAGTATGCCCATGAGGACCCTTGATCCATCAAGCGGAGGTATGGGCATGATGTTAAACACAGCGAGCACAAGATTTAATATTATAGCCATGTTTAGTACTGCAATAAGCCCGGCGCTCCCTGTGAGCACAGAAAATTTTAATATAAAGGATAGCAGTATCGCAAATAGTATGTTTGCCCCAGGCCCTGCCAGCCCCACCCATATCATGTCCTTTTTTGGATTTCCCAGACTGCAAAAATCTACCGGCACTGGCTTTGCCCATCCAAATACAACAGGAGATCTGCTTACAAGAAGGATCAAGGGAAGGACTATTGTGCCTATCAGGTCAATGTGGGCTGCTGGATTTAGCGTAAGCCTTCCTGCATTTTTTGCAGTAGAGTCGCCTAATTTCCACGCCACCCATCCATGCGCATATTCGTGGATGATAACAGCTATAAAAAATATAGAAAGCGTGAGTATGAATTTCATAGTTCTCTGTGGTTTCTTTTTTTACAGGCTAATGCACATCACCCATGCTAAAGACTAGTTGGTTCTCATGGATCCATCCTCTTGTCCCATCAGGCGGCACGATTCTATACCAGCCATCCTTTTCTGAGATCATATCGATCTCCTCTGGTTTTGATACCTGGCCTAATATTGAATATTTTGTGCCTGGGCCAGCCCTGAGGCTTACACGCAAGGCATTGACCTGGCCTGTCCTCATCTCCTCTGATAGTACATCTACATAGTCGCTTGATATATACACCTGCGCCTTTTTGGGAAGAGCTATTTTAAACCAGCTATAGCGCTTGTCAATGATCTTGACCGGGTCAAGCTTATCCAGCTTACACAGGCTCTCAAAATTTACGTTATCGCCTGCCCTGACATTCGAGCCGTCATTTTTCACGAATCCGATCTTTGGAATCTCTGTTTCGTCTGCGGAGCCAATAACAGGCATTGCAAAGAATAGAATTAAAACTAGACATAGTATTGCAGGTTTCATCGTAATGTCTCCTCGTTTATTTCTTCTTCTCTTTCTTAGCGCCTTTGCCAGGATCGGCCTTTGGAGCAGTTTCTTTTGCAGCGCCCCCTGGAGCAGCGCCTTCTTGAGCAACAGCGCCTGCCTCTTCTGGCTTTTCAGCTGCCTTTTCCTTCTTTATCTTTGTCCTGACTATCTTAAGCTTGGGCATTCCAAACACGGAAGAACCGTCCTGCAATACGCCTTTATCCTTTAATTTAAAGAACCTTTCGTATCGCTTTAACACTGTCCTTAACTTTTTACCTGTCTTAGATGCCTTTAAACTCGGATGCTGCGACATTTCTACCCCCTTAAATTTTTTTGATATAACAATCTTTATATCTTTCCCTTAGTTTTATCAAGACCTTCTCTGCGTCATTCCTTTTGTCAAATCCACCGACATAAAGCTGGTAATAATCCCCAGACCTTTTTACCTCAGCAGTAAAACCCTCTTGCCTTAATCTCTTCATCTCTTCTTCTGCCGGCCCCTTTGTCTTGAACGCCGCCAGCTGTATGGCGAATCCTTCTTTTAAAGGCAGGGGTTTTTCTTCGTGGGCCACCCTCGCGGCGGGGGTGGCCGGTTCCCGATTTATCTCTCTCCGCCCTTTCTCTACCCCGAGAGAAAAGAATATTATGCACGATATGACAAAGCCTATAAGCAAGAATATGATGTTCTCATAGGTAATGGTCAGGCTGTCTTTTATGCGAGGCAAGAGAAACCTTGTTTTTCTCTTTATCTTTTTATCAGCTGCCTGAAATTGTTCGAACAGATCCTGCTCTGTCATGATCAGTGTAATTTTTCCAACAGCCGCTCTATTTTTTTAACAACGGCCTTTTCTGTCGTATATGAATACGCGTTTATAGAGCTGGTCTTATGATTTATCAGCGCGCCATTTTTTACAAGTTTATCTAAGGCCTGCTCTACTTCTTCGACGTCACAGCCCGCCCATATCGAGATCCCCTTGGCTGTATCTATAGAATGGGGGTTCTCATTAAAAAAGAGTAACACCTTTTTCGCCGCTTCATTTTTAAGAAGTGTTTTTATTTTTTCCATTGTCAATAGAACAGTTTTTTTATCTCAGGCTTACTGAAAACAGATAAAAAGGCATCGACCACATAAGGGTCAAACTGAGTATGCTTATTTCCCCGGATCTCTTTTAGTGCCTGCGTTATGCTTCTTCGCCTGCCCTTGTATGGCCTTGATGTTATCATTGCCTCAAATGCATCAGCAACTGCCATAATCCTTGCGCCGATAGGTATCTCCTTGCCTTTTAGCCCGTTTGGGTAGCCTGACCCATTGTACCTCTCGTGGTGGTGTATGATTATTGGCATGGCAGGTTTTAGAAATTCAAGGGGTTCCAGGGCCTTTAAGCTTTCAAGGTGCTGCTTTTTGATAATGGCATGCTCTTTGCTTGAAAGCCCGCCCTTCTTCCTTAATATTTCGTCTGGTATGCCAAATTTCCCTGTGTCAGGGAGAAGCGCGGCATATTTGAGATTTTTAAGGTCTTCTCTTCGTAACTGCATCTCTTCGCCAATGGCAAGCACAATCTTTACAAAGCGTTCGGAATGTGTATATGCATTTGGAAATTTCACATCCAGGAGCGCCACTAGAGACCTTATGCTTCCATAGGCTGCCTTTTCCTGCTCTTCATAGAGCTGGGCGTTTGTAATAGCTATGACTGCCTGCTCTGCAAGAGTCAGGAGTATCTCAAGGTCAAAGTTGCTGAAAGGCGCATTATTCACTTTATTCTTCGCGCATATAACGCCAAGTACGTCTTCCTCTATCAGCGGCACGCATATCATGTTGCGGGAAAGAAAAGTGTTCCCTGTCTTCGCTGTCTTACTGACTGGACTGCTCCTGATCTTCATCTTCCTGTATTTTTTATGAAGCTTGCCAGAGTTATGCTTCAGGTCAATGACTGCCTTCGGGATCAGATATTTTTTAGACTCATCCAGAAGCATTATGCTGCAGTACTTGGACCTTAAGACCTGCAGGGTCAGCCTGGCAATACGCTCTATTAATTCATCCATGTCGAGTGTAGAGGTAAGAAGCCTGTGCACTGTGTGGATCGTTGACAATGCAATCGCCCTTGGCCTTATGGTATCATAGAGCCTGGTCAGCTCCTGCTCTTTAAGAAAATCTTCCAGCGCAACATCTATAAAGATCTTGATAAAGCCAAGGTCTTTCTTGCTCAAACCCTGCTTTAAATGCAATGCTATTATATACCCATATATATATTCCCCGTGTTTTACTGGTATGGCGAGGCATTCTTCATCACGGAGACAATTGATGAGCTTCACCTCTTTTAAAGGTGTCCGCTTAAGCTTCTTTAAGATAGCGCTGATGTGCCTGGAGTCTTTTCTGTTATTTTTGATCGAGTTACAATCAGAATCAAAGAAAAGGCACTGGACATTCTTTCCTATTGTCTCAGACACAACAGCCTTTAAAGAGTCAATGGCGCTGGACTTACAGAACTTCAGCAAAAATTTCTTTCTTTCTTCCTTATTAAACTCGCTCATATGGGTCGAATAATTTTTTGTATTCATCAAGGGCATATCTGTCAGTCATGCCTGCTATGTAATCGCATATTGCCCTGTGAATACCGTATTTTTTGATGTTTTTCTGGTCTGACGGCGGCAATTGTTCTGGTTTTTCCGCATACACATTGAATAGATCTGCGATGAACCTCCTTGCCTTATCAGACATGCGCATGACCCTGAAATTGCTGTAGAGGTTTTCAGTCAGAAACTTCCGGAACCCTGCTCTCTTGGCCTGCATCTCTTTGGAAAACGCTATCAGCTTGCCCTTGTGCTTACGCACATCTTGAACATCCTTTATCTTAGCCTCTTTTATATTTTTCTCAGATTGATTTAAAAGGCCCTTTATCTGCCTATCAATGAGCAATCTTATGATCTGGTATTTTCTGATCTTGTCTGGCAGGCCTGATTTTATACCCAGCAAGATATCCTTCCATAGGTCCAGCTTAGACAGCGCGCTCTCTTCTATTAATCCTGATGTCAGGCCATCGTCTATATCATGATTATCATACGCTATTTCATCAGAAACGTCAACAACCTGTGTCTCCAATGTTGGCGAGGTCTCTGGGTCGAGCTCGACCAGTCTCTCAGGCTTGTCAAACATAGTCGTATGTTTATTAATGCCTTCTCTTACCTCCCAGGTCAAGTTTAGCCCGGGGAAACCAGGATATCTCTCTTCCAGTTCATCCACGACCCTCAGGCCCTGAAGATTGTGGTCAAATCCGCCCCTGTCCTTCATGAGAGCGCTGAGCGCATCTTCTCCTGCATGGCCAAATGGCGGATGTCCTATATCATGCGAAAGCGCAATTGCCTCTACAAGGTCTTCATTCAGGCCTATGACGCGCGCAATAGACCTTGCAATCTGACTCACCTCCAGCGTATGGGTCAATCTTGTCCTGTAATAGTCGCCTTCGTGATTTACAAATACCTGCGTCTTGTACTCAAGTCTTCGAAATGCTGTTGAGTGAATTATCCTATCCCTGTCCCGTTGATAGCATGACCTGTACCCTGGTTCTTTTTCAGGCCTCTTCCTGCCCCTCGTGTCTTTGGAGTGCATTGCATAAGGGGCAAGTTGATCAGATTCTCGTTTTTCGATATCTTTACGTGTGAGCATAGCAGTGAAGTCAAAAGTAAAAATTAAAAAGTCAAAACTACAACTTAAAAGTTAAAACTTTTAAGTTTTGCCTTGTAGTTTTACCTTTTTACTTTTGACTTTTTAGTTTTAAGCAATTTTTACAACTCCCTCCTAACTTATATATACCCGCCTTTATCTCCCCTTTGTCTATTTCAATAATACCGTATGACCTGTACGGCGCGAATACTGTATCAGTGCAGCTCCCGGGGTTGAAAAAGAGAATCTCATCTATGTATTCATTTGTGGGCCTATGGGAATGGCCATAGACGATTATGTCTGGTTTTTCTCGAATAAACTCTTTCTTCAAGATATCTATTAGATTGTCAGGATTGTCATAGCCGTGCATAAGGCACAATACCTTTCCGCCAAGCCTTAGTATCTTCTTATCAGGCAGCGCGGTCCGCACCTTTGCAGAATCCATATTGCCATAGACAGCCTCTACCTTTGTTATCTTTTTAAGGTCTTCCAGGACAGAAAGCTCTACCAGGTCTCCTGCATGCATTATAAGGTCACACCCCTTGAGCGCCTTTACAAGCTCATCAGGCAGCTTATCAACCTTCATGGGAATATGGGTATCTGAAATAACACCTATCTTCATGTCTTATACCACATGCGGTTTTCCATATAGCTCCATAAGCACATTCAGGTCATCCATGTTCCACACCCAGAACTTTGCCTCTTTTGCGATCAGGTATGCATTTTGATTTATGCCTGCAACGCATACGAGGATATGCCTTTGCACCCTATTTTGCCGTTTCTTTTTTACAGTCTTTACGATCTCTGACATGTCGCTTTCTGTCACAACTTCCCTCTTAAGCATGCACAACCATCTTGTCTTGCCATTGCTTGCCAAAAGATGCGTGTCACTGTGATGATCTTCTTCGAGCTTCTCTACTTCGTTAAATGATGTAAATTTATGCTTTCTTCCGTTCAGTTGTATCACGTCGTTTTTAAACAATCTGAAAAGGTCAGCGACTCTGGAAGAAAGCCCCTTTTCAAATTCTCGTATAAATGCGCTCAGATGGGCATTGATCTCTTTTCTAAAAAGCCCCTGCTCCAAGGCCTCGTCAATACTAAAAGACATGATCTTTTTTAGATATACAGACCTTAGCCAAAACGAAAAGAGTTTATCTTTAAATCTATACATAGACCCATTCCGCGCCAGTATATCCATCTCTGTCAGCCTGTTTAATATCTTTGAAACATCCCTGGCCTGCAAATTCGCGGATCTTACTATATCGTTTTGCTTTTTATTTTCCTCGGAAAGCGCGACAAGGACCGCGCTGGACTTGGACAGGAGCTTACCGTCGGAAATCTTGTGGAAAAAATTAAAAAAGTGCTGGTTGATTGCGCCTGTCTTCTTGAAAATACTTTCTGACAGCGCCATTTCTATAATAAGATCGAACCGGTCACTCGGCGCTTTTTGAGAAAAGACCAGTCTTTCTATTTCATTACAGACAAGGCTCATGTAAAAAGGCTTGTTGCCGGTAAAGGATGCAAGGAAATCCAGATATACATGGGGCAGTGACACGCTGTGCATGCCTTCCTGCAGAAATGACCTGCTCATGCCGGCATCAAACTGGGGCAGGAACATCTTTTCAAAGTTTCCAAAGAGCATGTACAGCTTCTCATTCAGCAGGCGCTGCGATACTGTGGGCCTGGAACTCAAAAAGAGAAACATGGTGTCTTTTTGTATCATGATCTTTTTTGCCAGGATGCCAAGGGCATGCCTTAATGTAAAATTTTCTAAATTATGGAACTCATCGAGTATGAGGACGCATCTTTTTTTACTCTCTTCGAATATCGTTGCAGGGACATCCAGCATAAATGAATACGCCTCGTCGAATCTGCCTTTTTCAATGTCGTGCAATACCCTGCTGCAGTTCTGGGCTGTCTTGGGGTAATCCCTTTTAATGTCATCCATCAGAAGCACTGTATCCTGTGGCTTTGCCAGGAGCGGGTCTGACTGCATAAGCTGAAAGATGGCTGATTTTATAAAGCGCTTTGCACAGAATTCAAAAGGCTCGATCTTTATTTCAAGATATATGGGTATTATTGCGTCTTTTTTAATTTCATCAGAGGAGAGGATATTTTTTATCAAGGTAGTCTTCCCTACATAGGGGTCGCCTATTATCGCAATATTCTGCCTGTATCCTTCAGAGAAGGAATTTATCCTGCGTACCAGGGTATTTAGAATGTCAGGCCTATTATATGTCATTTAAGTCTCATTCCCTGTCAAAGGTTATAAATTCGCCGCCTTTTACATCAGCAAAGAGAAACCTTGTGTTCCTTGTCAATGCAAGTGTCAGTTCCATCAGGTTAAAACAGTCTTTGCCTATTATTTCTTTTTTTACTGTATAACAGTGGCTTGGATTTGAGGAGTCATAGACGATCTGAAAATCTGAAGAGCGTTTTATCCTGATCTTAACCTCTTCACCGCAATCTTTGCACCGTACTGTTGCATAAAACGCCTTCTTCGTCTCCCCAAAAAAAGAAAACTTCTTAAGTATTTCCCTTATCATACCTTACTATCCTCTGTCCTGGAGCGGGTGAGGGGAATCGAACCCCCGCTCCGAGCTTGGGAAGCTCGTGTTCTACCATTGAACCACACCCGCATCATACCATTATTAACTTCCGAAATTTTTTGTATCTCTCCTCTATATCCTTTTTCTTCAACCCCGAAAATCTATTTACACTGAAGTCCTCGACTGTAAATGACGCCATTACAGAGCCATACAACAAGGCCTTTTGAACAGCCGTGTCGTTTATCCTGCCCGCTTTAGACAAATACCCCATAAATCCACCTGCAAATGTGTCTCCTGCGCCAGTAGGGTCGCAGACTGTTTCCAGTAGATATGCAGGCGTCAATAGCAATATAGAATCCTTGGCAAACAATGCAGCGCCATATTCCCCTCTTTTGATTATCGCATATTCAGGCCCCAGAGAAAGCAGGTATTTGCCTGCCTTTAAGATATTAGATTCTTCGGAAAAGAGTTTGGCCTCTGCATCGTTCAAGAATACAAAATTCACCTTTTTCATTAATTTTTTTAATGATGACCGCTTATTCTGGATCCAGTAATTCATGGAGTCGCAGCCTATTAACTGACTTTGCTTGAATTTGTTCAATATAAACAGCTGCTGGTCTGGATCTATATTTGCAAGAAAGATAAATTTGCTGTCGAGGTAAGACTTGGGAATGTTTGGCCTGAAGTCAGCAAATACATTTAGCTGTGTATCTATTGTCTTTGCGCAATTCAGATCATCCACATACGAACCATGCCAGCGGAAGGTCTTTCCTTTTTTAGTCTCGAGCCCGTCAATGTTTACGCCAAAGGACTCTATAAGAGAAGAATGTTTTTTCGGAAAATCCTCTCCTACTGTGGCCGCGAGATTGACACCTGTGAAGAAACTCGAACTTATAGAAAAATATGTGGCTGAGCCGCCAAGGACTTCCTTTTTAGCGCCGACAGGGGTCGCGATCGTATCCAGGGCAACAGAGCCTATTACTAAGATTTTGTCCACAAGAAAATCTCCTTACTATAATAACTCTTGAAAGATTTTCGCAGTCCCCTCCCCCCTTGTTTTTTTCAAAAACAAAACAGGGGGGACAGGCCTGCTTTGTTTTCGGCCTGTCACCGCTATTAGATTTGCACCAGCAAACCTGCGGGTAAGAAAACAAGGGGGGATATACTTTTATATACTCTGTAATCATTTTCTAAGGCACCCATCCATTATCTTCATAGAGCAATAGCTGGAGCACATTGTGCAGACATCACTGTTTTTCGACATAGATGACTTCCTTAATTCCTTTGATCTGGCAGGGTCTATAGACCTTTTTATCTGAGCCTTCCAGTCTCTGGCAGCGCGCGATTTAGATATTGCCCTGTCCCAATCCAGCGCGCGAGGCACGCCTTTTGCTATATCAGCGGCATGCGCAGCTATTCTGCTGGCAATGACACCGTTCTTTACATCATCCTTGTCAGGGATCCTCAGGTGCTCTGACGGAGTGACATAGCACAGGAAATCAGCGCCGTGATACGCTGCTATGGCCCCGCCTATTGCGCTCACTATATGATCATACCCGGGCGCCACGTCTGTCACAAGGGGTCCCAGGACATAGAAAGGAGCGTTATTGCACATCTTTTTTTGTATAATGACATTTGATTCTATCTGGTCAATAGGTATGTGTCCTGGCCCTTCTATTATCACCTGGACATTACGTCTTCTTGCCTTTTCAGCGAGCTCTCCAAGCAAGATCAATTCCTGTATCTGCGGCCTGTCAGTGGCGTCTATGAGCGAGCCTGGCCTCATGCCATCGCCAAGGCTTATGGTAATGTCATATTTTCTTGCAATCTTAAGTATATCTTCAAAGTGATCGTACATAGGGTTTTCTTTTTTATTTTTTATCATCCATTCCACTAAAAATGAACCACCCCGGGATACTACGTTCATGAGCCGTTTCTTTTTATTGAGGCGTTCAAGCGTGTTCTGCGTGACCCCGGCATGGATTGTAAAAAAATCCACGCCATCCTGCGCCTGCTCATCCATGGTTTCCAGTATATCTTCTTTGGTCATGCGGGAAATGCGCCCCCTTTTTTTGTGCGCCTTTATAGCTGCTTCATATATAGGGACAGTTCCCACTGCTACGGTAGAGCCTTTTAAAATTGCCTTGCGTATCTTTTTTAGATCGCCGCCGCTTGAAAGATCCATTATGGCATCAGCGCCATGCTGTATGGCCACGCGCATCTTTTCCAGTTCAGGCTTGATCCGCGGCCTATCCTGCGATGTGCCTATATTTGCATTCACCTTCGTGCGCAGGCCTTCGCCGACAGCGCATGGATTGATCTTTCTCTTTGCGTTCTTGATCAGGACTATGCGGCCTTCCCGTATGCGATTTTTCAACACATCAACGGGCATGCCTTCGCTTTTCGATACAAACCGCATCTCGGGAGAGATTTTATTTTTTTTAGCTAATTCGAGCTGTGTCATGTTAATACACAAATTACCACGAATGAAAATCCAAATTGCCACGAATTATTTGTGGTAATTTGTGTTAAAAAAGTTTTACAACTATACTTTTCTCTATATCATACACCCTGAACCTTAAGCTCCTATACTTTTTGCTAGTCTCTTCATCAAAAACCTTGCAGCATTCCTCTAATACCCTGAGCGATTCCTTTGACCGTTCGATGTTAGATAATAGTAGATCGGAAAACTCAGCGCCTTTACCCTTCTTTAAATCCGAAAATTTCATGATATCTTTTTTTGTGTCTCTTTCTTTTATGATACACCTCAATGATATTTTTTTAGAGCTTAGTAGCGCCCTTGTCGCAGCATGCCTTATGAGCTTTGTCGAATTTGCCAGTTTTTTATCAACTATGACAAACCTCAATATATCCTCGCATACCCTCAACCCTTCCCTTGTCCTGTTCAAATTCGCATCTATGATTCGATATATACCCTGCTTCATAGTGTATTGCCTTTCTTCCCCGCCGCGTAGGTGCGCACCGCGCACCTACGCGGTGTAAGGAGGTTTATCTTTTTTATCAGCCCAGTGGTGGAGTAACCTTTTAGGTATGGCAGGCTTTTTACTTTTCCGCCATATGAAGTAACAAGATCCGAGCCGACTATATCCTTTACCTTCCAATCCCCGCCTTTTACAAGGACATCCGGCCTTACTGCCTTTAGCAGGTTAAAAGGGGTAGTGGATGAGAATATAGTGATGAAATCTACGCACCAGAGCAAAGATAATACCTTTGCCCTGTCCTTTTCTTTGGTAACTGGCCGCGGACCGCCTTTTATTTTCCTTACAGAGCTGTCGCTGTTTAAGCCGACCACCAGTATGTCACCCATGGCCCTTGCCTTCTGCAGATAGCTTGCATGGCCGGCATGCAAAAGCTCAAAGCAGCCATTTGTAAATACGATCCGTTTATTCTTGGCCCTGAGTCCTTTAATTATATTTTTTAATTCAGAGAGGGTCTTTATTTTTTCATAACGCATCTTCAATGATCTCGCATATTATATGGGCTAATGTAATATGTGCCTCCTGTATCCGCGCTGTATTAGTCGACGGTATTCTTATGGATACATCAGATATTTCAGATAACCTTGTCTTGTTCTGCCCTGTTAAAACAGCTGTCTTGAGCCCTGCCTTTGATGAAGCCTGTATTCCGCGCAGGACATTTTTTGATTTTCCGCTGGTCGAGATGCCTATCGCCATATCGCCTTTTTTACCCAGCGCCTGTATCTGTCTTTCGAATATAAAATCAAAACCATAATCATTTCCTATGGCAGTCAGCGTAGATATATTCGATGTCAATGCTATGCAAGGCACAGCCTTTCTCTCTTTCTGGAACCTGCCTACGAGCTCAGCTGCAATGTGTATGCTGTCAGCAGCACTGCCGCCATTGCCAAATATAAGGATCTTGTGACCTGATTTTATAGTAGCAAGCATCATCCTGGCCAGTTTTTCTGTTTCACGAAGCTGACTCTTGAGAAGCCGCTGCTTAACCAGAATGCTCTCGTTTAACAAGCTCTGAATTTTTTTCTTCATAATTCCCGCATCCCTCTTGTCATTCCCGCCCCCACGAAAGTGGGGGCGGGAATGATGCTCCTGTTATACTCTTATCCAAAGAAAATCTTTGCTATATTGTAAAGTTCCATGTCAACAGTTTTGAGTTTGGATACGGCATCCTCCAGGGGTACTGCAGTTACCTTGTTGCCATCCAGCGCAGCCATCTTTCCATAGTCTTTATTTAAAACAAGCTCCATTGCCTTTATGCCAAACCGAGTCCCGAGCACCCTGTCAAAGGCAGTGGGTGTGCCGCCTCTTTGTAGGTGTCCCAGCACTGTCACCCTTGTCTCGATCTTTGCCCTTTTCTCTATCTCTTCGCCTAGCCTGTGACCTATCCCTCCCAGTCTTATATGGCCAAATGCATCCAGTTTTTCTTCCTGCTTGACCAATTTACCCTCTTTAAATTTTGCGCCTTCTGCAACTACGATTATACTGAAACTCTTTCCCCTTGCGTGCCGCTTTTTCAAAAGCTCACACACCTCTTCTATGTCAATAGGCAGTTCTGGTATCAGGATCACATCGGCGCCCCCTGCCAAACCAGCTTCTGTCGCGATCCAGCCAGCGTGACGGCCCATGACCTCTACCACCATGGCCCTGTGATGGGATTCAGCAGTTGTGTGGAGCCTGTCTATGGCCTCAGTAGCTATGTTTATCGCTGTGTCAAATCCAAACGTGACATCAGTGCCTGAAAGGTCATTATCAATGGTCTTTGGCGCGCCCACTACATTTAATCCTTCCTTGCAAAGCTTTGACGCAACGCCAAGAGTATCTTCTCCGCCAATAGCGATCAGGGCCTCCAGCCCCATCTTTTTAAAATTTGCCTTTACCTTTTCTACCTGACCCTCTTTTTTATATGGGTTTGTCCTTGAGGTCCCGAGGATTGTCCCGCCTTTTGGAAGTATGCCTGAGACAGAGTTAATATCCATGTCTATGGTGTCATTCTCTATCATGCCTTTCCAGCCATTCTTTACACCTACTACCTTATAACCTTCCTTGTCTGCGTAGCGAACCACTGCCCTTATTACTGAGTTTAGGCCAGGGCAGTCGCCGCCGCCTGTTAAGACACCTACCTTTTTCATTATGGTCTCCTCAAATGAAGCCATCCCCCCTTCTTGCTTTCGCCCCTAGAAATTTCGAATGCCCCTAGAAATTTCGAAGAAATTTCAGGGACTTTAGTCCTGGGAATTCTTTGAATTCCTCAGGGCAATTTCTAGGGGCGAAGCGGGGTATGCTTCGTTATCCCGATAGCAAAACACTTCGAAATTTTATAGCTAAATTTTCTCGTTGCTATCGGGATAGTTCGGCCTTATCCCCCCTGCTTTCTTGCGAAAGCAAGAAGGGGGGATGGCCTCACTAAAAGTTTATCTTACCCTTAAAACCAGTATCCTCTGCCTGTGCTACTACTTCCTTTGCTTCTTTCTTGCTCTTCTGGACTATTTTTGTTACATGCATCTTTACTATTATATTTTCTTCCAATCCCAGCATCTCCTGCAGCTTTCCTCTTATTGCGTTTTGAACCTTATCAGTGACCTCGGGGATGTTTACATCTGAGCAAAGCGCTATCTTTGTATTGACTTCTATGCCGCTCTTGCCAGCAGATATATGGGTTTTGATCTCTTTTATTTCAGGCATATTGCCTGTCAGTTTCCTTATGTAATCCTCAATAGCAGAAAGAGACACGCTTACCTGTCCAAAGGGATTGTCAAAGGCGATTATCTTTTGTCTTTGCAGCCTGCTAAAAAAGAACTGCGCAATAGCTATGTTTATGACCAGCAGCAAAACCCCTATGAGCGCCATCCCTAACCTTAGATTGTTTGAATGAGATATATACCCAATGAAATTTACCATTAGATCAAGTGATTCAGCGCGAAGCGACAGCGCAATAAGGATGGCGCCGATAATACAGAACAAAAGCGTGTATATAAAAATAACAACTGTGTTAAAGATCTTCATAACAGCCTCCGTTTTATTTTTTAGTCTGAAGGAAACAATCTCTCTACATAATCAGTGGCAAAGTCGCCGCGCAGAAACAGTGAATCGTTCATCACATGCTTGTGAAAAGGTATTGTGGTCTTGATCGGCTCTATTATAAATTCATCCAGCGCCCTTCTCATGATCCTTATGGCCTCTTGCCTGTTTTTTCCATGCGTTATAACCTTGGCTATCATGGAGTCATAATGAGGGGAGATCGTATAGCCAGAATAGACATGGGAGTCCACGCGCACGCCAGGGCCTCCTGCCGGGAGAAACAAGTCTATCTTTCCAGGAGAAGGCATAAAGTTCTTGTCCACGTTCTCAGCGTTTATCCTGCATTCAATAGATGCGCCCCTGATCTTTATATCATCCTGCTTGTAGGTCAATTTCATGCCAGAGGCGACCTTTATCTGTTCCTTTACAAGGTCTATGCCTGTGACTGCCTCTGACACAGGATGCTCTACCTGTATCCTTGTATTTACCTCAAGGAAATAAAAATTGCCATACCTGTCTAGCAGGAATTCCACAGTGCCGGCATTGATATAATCGCATGCCTTTGCCGCCTTGATCGCCATGTCGCCTATTTTTTTTCTTAATTTTGAATTTAATGCTGGCGAGGGCGCCTCTTCAATAAGTTTCTGATGCCGCCTCTGGATAGTGCAGTCCCTTTCGCCAAGATGGACAATGTGGCCGTATTTATCTGCTAATATCTGCACCTCGATGTGCCTTGGCCTTTCAATATACTTTTCAATATAGACATCAGCCTTTCCAAATGCTGCTTCTGCCTCTTGTTGAGCTGTTATAAATGAACTCACGAGCCTGACATCATTGTGACAGACCCTCATGCCTTTGCCGCCGCCGCCTGCAGAGGCCTTGATGATCACGGGGTATTTTAATTGCTTGGCTATCTTTATTGCTTCCTCTTTTGTCTTGATTATATCACTGCTGCCAGGTATTACTGAAATCCCTACTTTTTGCATTGTATGACGGGCAGTCATCTTATCGCCCAGGAGTCTCATGTTCTCAGGTGTCGGGCCAATAAAAGCAATATCGCACGACTCGCATATCTCTGCAAAATGCGCGTTTTCTGCCAGAAATCCATAGCCAGGATGTATGGCATCCACATCTGTTATCTCAGCTGCGCTGATAATGGCAGGTATATTGAGATAACTTTCAGAAGGCGCGCTAGACCCTATGCAGACTGCTTCATCGGCCAGTCTCGTATGAAGAGATTCTGTGTCAGCCTCAGAATAGACAGCCACTGTCTTTATGCCCATCTCTTTGCAGGCGCGTATGACCCTGACTGCGATTTCCCCGCGATTTGCTATTAGTATTTTTGAGAACATTAATGAGCACTTGGGTTGCAAAAAATTAAAATTTTTTGCAACCCAATCTCCTTTGTTTTGCTTCTATGAAGGTGCAAATTAACCCGCCGAAGCATATCTTCTGTGAAGTTTCTTCTTTGGCGAAGGCGGGTCATACTGCCTCCACCATGAACAAGACCTGGCCATATTCCACAGGATCGGCAGTCTCCACAAGCACCTCTACAAGTTTTCCCCTTACCTCTGACTTTATCTCGTTCATCAGCTTCATTGCCTCGACAATGCAAACTATCTGGCCGACCTCTATTGTCTGGCCGATTTCAACATAGGGCGCTGAGTCTGGCGAGGCTGTCCTGTAAAACGTTCCTACCATAGGCGTCTTTATCTCTACAAGATTTTTTTCTGGCACGTCTGGTTTTTTTAAAACTTTATCTTGATCCAACTTAACGGTCTGGATCATGCCTTCCGCGCCTCTTTCTTCTGCAATGGCCTCAAACTTTCCAGAAGGCGACTTCTTTATCCTTATCTTTCCGCCTTCCCGCTCGATCTCAAGCTCGTTGAGATTATTCTCGTTCATCAGATTAATAAGTTCCTTGATCTCTTTAAGGTTCATGACAAGACCCCCTTAGACCCTGCTTACGTATTCCTTTGTCCTTGTGTCAATACGGACAACATCACCTTCGTTTACAAAGAGCGGCACTGTTATTGTCATGCCTGTTTCTGTGGTTGCAGGTTTTGTGCCTGCCCTGGATGTATCACCCCTTATTCCTGGTTCTGTTGAGGTGATTTTCATGTCAATAAAGATGGGTGGCTCCAGCGATAATACTTTATTGTCATGCATGAGGGCTGTTACCTCGATATTCTCTTTTAAATAATTTACCATATCACCCAACTGATTCCCATTCAGCGCTATCTGGTCATATGTATCATGGTCCATAAATTCATATACATCCTTGGATGAATACAGGTATTGGATTATCTTTTTCTCAATATATGCTACCTCTATCTTCTCGCCAGATTTAAAGGTCCTGTCAACGACATTACCGTGTTCTATATTTTTTAATTTCAAGCGGACAAAGGCGCCGCCCTTGCCTGGTTTTACATGCTGGTGGTCAATGACATAGTAGAGATCATTGTTTAATATCACTGCAAAACCCTTCTTTGCCTGATTCACATCCTGCTGCATAGTTTAATTTAAAAACTTTTTATACACAGATGAAAAGATACAGATGATCACGGATGTTATTATCTGCGATCATCTGTAAAGCGCGAATTCTAATACGAGATCTGTGATAATCTGTGTATCATTTCCTGCTCCCCTTTGTTAAAACCTCGCAGCCCTTGTTTGTGACAAGCGCCACGTCTTCGATCCTAACGCCTCCCCAGCCAGGGATGTAGATACCTGGCTCTACAGTTACGGTCATATTCTTTTTTAGAATATCCTTGCTCTTCTTTGAAAGACGGGGACCCTCGTGTGCCTCAAGGCCTATTCCATGGCCAAGACTGTGTATAAAATATTTTCCAAGGCCTTTTAGTGAAATATATTGCCTGGATATATGATCTATATATGACGCCTTGATGCCTGGCCTTATGGCCTCTATTGCCTTTTTTTGGGCATGCTTCACGATGCTGTATATGCGAGAATACGTTCGGTCAATTTTACCCAAGAAAACCGTCCTTGTCAAGTCGGAATTATATCCGTAATTCATTGCACCTAAATCTATTACGACCATTTCCCTTTTTCTGATTTTCCTGCTGGAGCATGAGGCATGCGGCATAGAGGCATTTCTGCCTGAGGCAATGATTATTTCAAAATCAGCGCGTTTTAAGTTTTTCTTTGCGATGTATGACTCTATCCTTTGCCTGAGTTCTGACTCTCTGAGCAATGGCCTTGCGCTCCTCACCCCATAGTTCATTATTTCGCAGCCATCCTGACAGGCCTTTCTGATGCATGCGATCTCATCTTTGTCTTTAATCATCCTGAGAGACTCTACCATGCCAGTGACAGGCCTCAGCGCCCTGCGTTTAAGTCTTTTCTTAAGGCCTGCATAGGCTGCGTGAGAAAAATTATTGGATTCAAACCCTATGCGCCTTGAGCGCGTCTTTTTTGCAATGGCCTCGATAGCATAGGAAATTATATGCCCCGTCTCCCCTGAACCTGCTATTTCAAGAGAGCAGTTTTTTAACCCCTTCTTATATTCTTCTTTGTATCTTGAATCAGTTATGAGATAATTTTTCTTTTTTGATATAAGAAGAATGGAATCATCACCTCTTATCCCTGTGAGATAAGCTATATTTTGTTTTTTCCTTATTAACAGGGCATCGAGGTGATTGGAATCAAGGAGCTTCTTTAGTTTATGCTGTCTTTGGAGATAATTCATGGTAATGTCAAATGACAAAATCCAAATGACAAAATAAATTCAAAATTCAAATCAAAACATTAATTTTAAATTGCTTTGAATTTTGTCATTTGTCATTAACTTTCCTCCGCTTCCTCAATCAACATCACAGGAATCCCATCCCTGATCGGATACTTCTTTTTACAAGCTGTGCAGCAAATCTTGCTTTCTTTCAGCTCAACACTCGCTTTACATGCAGGGCATGCCAGTATTTTCAAGAGCTCTTTATCTATCATCAGTCACCTCTTACGTTACAGTTGGACTTTACTTTTACAGGGTATATCATGTGCAATATCCCCCCTACTAAACTATAGGCAATGATAATACCCAGCCACAAAAGAGAGATAGCAAATGCCCTCTCAGCGCCAATGTCTGGTTTAAGAAAGTACACAAAGGCGCTTTCCCTGACACCCAATCCGTTCAGGGAAGGCAGCATGCTGACAGCCCAGACAATAGGTATTAATAAGAAGAGTTTTAATAAAGGTATATAACCGCCGATTGAAAGAATAAAAAAATAGATGCCTGCTATAGTAAATGACTGCATAAGGATGGATAATAATACTACCTTAACTATTAAAAAAGGGTTGTTTCTGTATGAATTAATAGCCCTGTATATTTTGTCGAGCTTTATTTTTATTTTATTGACGGCCCCCTTATCGGAATCTGCTGATAAAATACTGGTGTTTTTATTTTTTCTGAACAACAAAACAGCCACAAAGACCAATGCCGCAAAGACAAAAGAGATCGCGTAAATGATTTTATTGTTATTAAACCCTTTGCCTATAAATATAAGGCCGGCTGTTGCAATGAATAAAAAGGCAAGGAGGCCAAAGAGCCTGTCTGACAGGACAGCTGCGTATGAGGCCACCTTATTGTCTGTTTTTTTTGAGGCATAGTAGGCCTTTGCTATGTCCCCTCCTATGGCAGTTGGCAGAAAATTATTAAAGAAAAAGCCGATGAATGTCAGGTATATAAAATCTTTTAATGGAAGAAATATCTTTTGTCCTGTCATTAAAAGCTTTAATCTATAAGACAATAAAATAGACATCGGGACATTGATGCATAGCCCGACTATAAAATAATGCTTGTTTGAATTTTTTAAGATACGCGCAATACCGCCTATGTCGTCCCGCATGATCCATATCAATAAGACCAGGAGGCCAAAACTTATAAGCGACCTTAATATTATAGATAGTTTTTCTTTTTTTGTCTTCATGTGATCACAAAACCCGCATAGCCGACTACAGATGAATAATCACCTGATATATCTCCGCTGGTCTGATATTTAACAAGTCCTGAACGGCTTGCGCCGAGGTTTTTACATATGCTTATAAGGGTGCATGTCGGCGGAGCGCCGCACATTGAAATATTATTTTCCTCTACTACCCTGCAGAGTCTTTCTTCGTCCAGGGCAAGGATGGCGTCTATCGCCAGCCCATCTTTTTTTTCAGCAGCCTCTCTTGACTCATAATGTGTAAAATCCGTGCTCGCTGCAAAAAGCGCGGAGCGCCCTATTTTTTTATACCCTTCTGCTATGTCTTTTCCGAGCGTTTGATATTCTTCTATCTTGCCCTGTGAAACTGTTATTGGCACTATCCTTATATCGGGCCGCAGGTATTGAAAAAAAGGTATCTCTACCTCTATAGAATGTTCGCATAGATGCGACAGGCTATCCTCTTCTATTAAGTCACTGGGCTTTAAGATAGCTCCTGCTATCTCAGTATCTATCTTGGCCTCGCCTAGCGGAGTTGACCAGCTCCCCTTTGTCATGATCCCAAACCGTTTTCCAGCCCCGGAGTGGTTGGTCCCCAATATTATTATGGTCTTTTTGATCTCGACCCTTGAGACAGCAGCGCCAGCGACATGACCAGAATATACATATCCGGCATGCGGCATAATAATACCTTTGGCCTCTTGTTTTTCTGCTGAGGCATCAATCAGCTTTGAGAGCATTTTTCGCAAGGAGGCCTCTGTCTGAGGATAAAACTGCCCTGCTACAACAGGTTCTCTGATCATAGCTCACCTTTGCTGCCTTTACCTTCTAATGTGACAATAGCGCACCTGTCGATTGTAAGATATTTTCCCGCCACTTTTTTTACACCTTCTTTAGTAACTGCATCTATATTGGCCTTGTAGTCTTTATAACTCCTGTAGCCCAGCCCGTACAGTTCATCAAGTGATGTTGTAAATATAAGGCTGGAGTTTGTCTGAAGGCCTATCTCATGCATTGCTGCAAGATGATTTTTTGATCTGGTAAGTTCCTCTTCAGAAATGCCTTTTTTTACAAGTGCCCGGACCTCTTTAAATATCATGTTTCTAACAGTATCTATGTTCTCTTTTGATGTAAGGCAATAGAGGGCTATGTAACCTGGATCAATGCCTGATACCTCAAATGCGCCAGTTGCATACGCAAGCCCTTGTTTATCTCTTATGTGTTTAAATAGGATACCAGATTCCCTTGATAATATATCTGACATTACCTCAAACGCATATCTGTCTTCGCTGTAGATATCTATGCCCTGAAATCCGATGAGTATAAGTGACTGCTCTTTATGCGTGCGGACATCCTGCTGCCTTTTTTCTTTAATCGCTGGTTCTTTTTTAGGGTCTGGGTGTCTTGTGCCTGCCAAGGATATGTCAGAAAAATATTTATCTGCCAGCTTTTCTATCTCATCAGCATTGCAGTCTCCTGCTATGCCCAGCGCCATATTGTCTGGCGAGAACAGCCTATCGTAAAATTCAATAAGGGCATGCCTTTCTATGCCGCCTGTGCTTTCCTTTGTGCCTATTGTTTGGAGCCTGTATGGATGCACCTTGAAAAGCAGTTTTTTAAGCAGCCTGTGGCCGTGATTGAACACCTGGTTGTCCTGCATGTCGATTTCAGACTCGAGCTCGTTTTTCTCTCTCGCCAACTCTTCCTCGGGAAATGTAGAATTTTTGCATATATCAGATATTAGTTTAAAAACAGTTTCTGTGTGCCCGCTCAGGCACTTTGCTGATATGCCAAGGCTGTTGTTTGCAGAATAAGTGCCAAGGGAAATGCCCTTTGATTCATAAGAATCTGCCAGCTCTTCTCTTGTCATGGAGTCAGTGCCATTCAGGAGCATCCTGGAGAGTAAGAGCGAGATCCCGTTATTTTTATCAGTCTCCAGCCTTAACCCTCCTTTTATTAAGAGGTTAATGGATAGTATTGGTAGATTCGGATTCTCTGCAATGAGGACTGTTAGATTATTTTTAAGCCTTACCTTTTTTACAGCCCGTTCATATTTCTGCGAAATATTGTCAGGGGCACTGCCTAATGTCGTGCCTGATTTACTCAATACGCTGATCGTCATGTTGTCTTCATTCAGATATTCAGAAGCCGCTTGCTTTATGTCAGCCAGAGAAACACTTTTTATGCCTTCCATGTACTGCTCAAAGAATCCAGGGTTGCCTGTCAGTAATTCACCTGTTGCCAGGTCATTGGCCTGAGACTCCACGGTCTCTTTTCCATAGATATAGCCCGCCAAAAAATTATTTTTTGCCCTGTCCAGCTGATCTCGGCTGGCCCCGTCCTGCTTTAAAGCGTCTATCTTTTTTGATATTTCATTAATCACTGTTTTTACATTCTCTTCTTTTAGGACGCTTGAGATTATAAATAGCCCGGCATCTTTTGGGGTATAGTTATAGGCAGAGACAGATAAAACAAGTTCTTTTTTCAGGCGCAGCTCTTTGTTTAATATCGAAGTCTCGCCCTGGCCTAATATGTAAGAAACTAGATCAAGGGCATAGAGGTCTTTATTTAAAAGAGATGTGGAATGAAAGGCCATATTCAGATATGCGCCGTCTATATCAGCCTTTTCTTCGATCTCTTTTTTGCCTAATTGCTCAGGTTCGGACGGCAGGACAAGGATCTCATTATTGCCCCTTGGCATATCCTTAAAGAGTTCCTGTATCTGGGCTGAGGCCTTGTCTTTTTCTACATCGCCAACCACAGCTATTATGATTTTCTCGGGGGTATAGTTTGATTTAAAAAACTTTACAAGGTCTTCTTGTTTTAATCTTCTGAAATTTTCCTTATAGCCTATTATTGGCACGCGATAAGGGTGTTTCAGGTATGCGTTGGAAAAGGTCAACATGGAAAGGCGTTTGCCAGGATTGTCTCTGGAGAGATCTATTTCTCTTTCGATGACCTGCATCTCTTTTTTAAGTTCCCTTGAATCAAAGATAGGCGCGCTCAGCATTTCTTTTAGTATATCCAGCGCCACGCGAGCGTGCTCTTTCAGAATAGTTATCCTGTAGCCTGTATAGTCATATGAGGTAAAACCATCTATCTTGCCCCCATACATATGTAATATAGCTTCTATACGTCCCTTAGGGTACTTATCAGTTCCCTTGAACAGCATGTGCTCTATTAAATGGCATATCCCGCTCCCGAGATATTCGTCTTCCTGGGCAGAGCCAACATCTATAAAGGCAGAAAAGACTATGATGGGGCTTTTATGGTCTTCTTTTATTACGACCCTTAAGCCGTTTTGGAGGGTTATGGTGTCTTGTGCATTAAGGGAGCTCGTTATTAAAAAGCCCCCTAAAATAAAAAATGCCAAGACACATGATATAGTAGATTTTATTATCTTGGGCATTGAAATTAAATGTTTTTACCTTATTTTATTTTTTTATTGTTTTTTATTTTTTGCTTATAGCTTAAAGCTTATAGCTTAAGGCTTTTTTTTAAATTTATCTGGGCTTGGGTGCTCTGGCTTTTTTTCTTTTTCTCTCGCTTGGCTTCTCGTAGTACTTGCGGGCCTTTAATTGCTTTAGTGTGCCCTCCCGCTCTATCTTCTTCTTGAAACGCCTTAGCGCCTTTTCTAATGGTTCGCCTGGACTAACCTCTATTCTTGACATCTAAGTTTCACCTCTCTTCTGTGTAATCGTGTAGGGCGTCACAAAAGTGCCGCCCTTGATTACAGAGATTAAGAAAATAGATTAAATGATTAAACCTCGACAGAACAATCGCTGGAATCTTATTAAAAATCACTGTAATCATAGGCTGTCACGACTTTCGTGGCAGCCTATGTAATCGTGTAGTATTGTATACAATATTTGTTCTATTGTCAAGCGTAAACACGGAACAAAATAACGGAACATAAGTTCTGCGGTCACTTCTCTTTATCTGTATCGTCCTTTATCTCTTTCTTGAATGCCTTTATGCCTTTTCCGAGATTTTTGGCTATATCTGGCAGCTTTGCAGCCCCAAATATCAGCAGGCATATGACAAGTATAAGTACCAGCTCCTGCATCCCTATTCCAAACATATCCACCCTCCTCGTAACTTTACACTCTTGCAATCTTTTTTAATATCTTTCCTATATCCACATACTCTTCTATAAGCTTAGTAGCGGCCTTTGTTTTTTCTTTGTCCTCTGGCCTGATCTTGATAGCGAGATCATGTATCTGCGCAGCAACGGCGTACGTGTGTTGCTTGCTTAATAACATAGGTATGGAGGCCTTTTCTATCAGCATCATTATTTTATCATTAGGTACTATCCCGCCTGTAAGTATGATCGCTGAGATCGAAAGAGTCTTTTTGGGTTCCTTTAAAAGATGCGCGCTTAAAAGCGTCATAAGGATGTCTTCTCTATCACCAGGCGTAATTATGAGTGAATTGTCAACGATATAGTCCAGGGCAGCATGCGGCTGCATAGCGACTACCAATATCTTCTGTATCTTATTCCTAAGGCCTGTTTTTTTCGACGAAATAAGCTGCATATCCGTCTCTTCCAGGATATGCTGAACCAGGGGCATCGAGAGTATTGGTGTATAAGGAATAACACCCAGCACATCAATGCCTTTTCTTTTAAACCCCATCCTGACCACCTGCTCTATCTTTTTATATTTCAAAGGCAGGACCTTGTTGACAATTACGCCAATCACATCAACCCCTTCTTTTTCAAATAGCGCCCTATTGAGCTCGATCTCGTCAATAGGCCTGCCTATGCCGCCAGCTGTCACCAGTATCACTTTTGTGCCCAGGAGACTTGCAACCTTTGCATTTGAAAGATCAAAGACTGAACCTACTCCAGCATGACCTGTACCCTCTATCACTACCAGTTCTTTGTGTCTAGCGACCCGGTTAAAAGAAGATATGATGCCTTCTATTAATTTTTTAGAGTCACCCTTTCTAATATAATTCTCAGTAAAGCCCTTTTCTATAGCAACAGGGCTCATGTCTTTTAGTCCGCACTTCATGCCGCAGACCTTTTCAATAAGCACAGAGTCCTCGTCTGCCTTATAGCCTTGTTTAATTATATACCGCTGTCCAATGGGCTTTATAAAACCTACCCTTTTAAACCTTTTCTTAAAGGCATTGATAAGGCCTAAAGACACTGTTGTCTTTCCATCATTCTGTTTTGTAGCAGCTATAAAAATCTTACCCTGTTTCATTTTTTCTCCCACCTGAGAAGTTCTATTACCTTTGCCAATGTACTCCCCTTGTCTATCTCTTCTCTGAGGCGATTCTCCATCTCAAGTACTGACATTGCCCTGTTTGCTATTTCAACGACTTTTTGCGACGGGACCACGACTACGCCATCATCATCTCCGATTATATAGTCGCCTTCGAAGACCTTAGTCCCGCAAATATTTATCGGGATCCCTATTTCTCCAAAACCCTTTGGTTCACCTGCGGCTGAAGAAATAACCCTGGCATATGCAGGAAATCCGAGTTTTCTTATTTCCTGAGTGTCTCTTATGCCTCCATCTATGACAACGCCTGAGATTTTTTTCTGTACGGCGCCATGGGTAGCCAGCTCTCCCCATACAGCAGGGCCGACCCCGCCTGCGTCGATTACAATGACCTGGCCTTCGCCTGCTATATCAATGGCCTCCACAGGCTTTGCCCAGTCCCCTGGATAGGTCCTTACAGTTACTGCCCTGCCGCACATCTTTACACCACTTGCAATTATATGTAGATTTGGTAAATGACCTGATCTGTGCATCGCATCAGAGATGTTGGCAGTAGAGACCTTTTTTAATATTTTTTCTATGTCCTTTTCCGAGATTCTTTTAAATAGCTCTGTTTTGATCTTCTTCAAAGTCGAGATCGACTTTTTGATATCAGAGGCTGCCTTTTTTGCATCCTTGGCCTTATTGATCGCGCCGCCTACAATAACAATGCTGGCGCCTGATTTAATGGCATCTGGCGCTGTTTCAGAATTTATTCCTCCGGCAGCTGCTATTGGCGTGCGGACAAGTTTCGATATCTCCTTTACCTCGGCAAAAGGATTTTTTGCCCGCATCTGATCATCGATCGCGCAGTGTATACCAATAAAGTCGACTCCCAGTTTCTCTACTTCCTTAGCGCGTTTTTTCACATCTTTTACAGCAATCAGATCTGCCTGTATCTTTGCGCCATAGTTATGAGCAGCCTCAACGCATTCCTTGATCGTAGAGTTACTAGCAGCGCCTAACACGCATACAACATTCGCGCCAGCCTTTGCAGCAATCTCAACCTCTACGCGGCCTGCATCCATGATCTTCATGTCAGCTACTATGGTCTTTTTCGGGAATTTTTTTCGTAATTCCCTCACTGCATTAAGGCCTTCGCTCTTTATGAGAGGCGTGCCTGCCTCTATCCAGTCCACGCCCCCCTGCACAGCCTCTTTGGCGCATCTAATTGCGCGACTAAGATTCACAAAATCTAACGCGACCTGCAATACCGGTTTCATAATTTTTTATTCTCCCATTATTTGCACAACTAACTCTCTGGATCTTGACCGATTGTCAAAATCAATAAAGATTATCTGCTGCCAGGTACCTAATTGCAGCTTACCACCCACAAAAGGCACTGATATATCAGGACCAAGAAACGAAGCCCTGACATGCGCATAGCCATTTCCGTCATGCCACCTTATGTTGTGCTCGTAATCGCCAGACATGGGCGCTATCTTTTCAAAATATGTCTTTAGATCATGGACCAGGCCAGGTTCATACTCTACAGTAGTGAGGCCGCCTGTTGAGCCCGACACAAAGACTGTGGCAATGCCGTCTTTTATCTTGCTCTTTGAGACAGCGTCTGTCACTTGACTCGTTATGTCAATGATGTCTGTGTTACCCTTTGTGCTAATCTTTATTTTCTTCGTAACTACTGTCATAATATTATACTTCTGCTGCACCGCGTAGGTGCGCACCGCGCACCTACGCGGTGCAGCAGTTTAAGTTCAGTGTAGATCCCGTGATTTCTTGTACGCGCCTATGTAAGAATCAGCATACAGTTGCTTTTCCATCAATAACTCAGCAGTGATTGCTGCCTCCATCAGGTCATTGTCCTCTGCATCCATTATCGCAGCATCCAGTCCAGCAGAGATCGCCATTGAGACAAAGGTCCTGTTTATAAGAGATTTATACTTGGAGAGCGAACCCTGCGATACATTGGATAGCCCGAGGATCGTCTTTGGCGCAGGATCTGCCAGCATCTTTGATTCCCTTATAGCCTTCAACACTTCTTTGACATGCACCTGCGCAACATTAACAGGCAATATCACAGCATCTATGTAGAGATCAGATATATCTATTCCATGCTCCATGCACGATGCAACGATCTTCATTGCAAGCTCTAATCTTCCTTCTGAATCCTTTGGTATGCCGGATTTATCCATGGTAAGGCCTATGATCGAAGAATTGTATTTTTTTGCCAATGGCAAAAGGTTTTTGAGTTTATCATCATTTGCATTCACAGAATTAACAATAGACTTTGCCTTGCATGCATCAAGCCCTGCCTCCATTACATCCTGCTTTGTAGTATCAATCGCGAGCGTTATATCAGTCACTTCAGAAATACTCCTTACAAGCCATTCCATTGTCTCTTTGGGATTGTCCGAGGATGGGCCTACGTTTACGTCCAGTGCATTTGCGCCTGCTGCAATCTGCTTTTTTGCAAGGTCATGGATCACAGCCTTATCTTTTTTCTTTATGGCCTCGGCCACGTTTTTGAACATACCATTTATTCTCTCGCCAATTACGAACATCCTCTATTTCTCCTTTTTAATCTGGTAAAATCTAACCAGGTTAGCCGCACAATTAGCCGCACAACTCCTTTATTATCTTCTTCGTTTCCTCGACTGCCTTGGGATGGTTCATTATAAGTATGTCACTGCCCGCATTCAAATAGGCGCACGCAGTTGCTGTCTCAAACAGCGCGCCCCTGTCTTGGGCAGGCCCCCAATCCTTCGCAGCCTCGTCACCTGTCTTTGCCTCTTTTGTGCGCCAGACCTCCTGGCCAATAAAATTCATCAAAGGCATTGAAAGCATCTTGTCGCCTGACAGGCCTGCAAGCCTCGTCCTTTCCATTATCGAATACGTGTACTCAAGGCCATACCCCAGCGCGCCTGTTGCATGGTGGATCACGATCTTATCAGAAGAAAATTGCATATCGCAGATAAGTATGTTTAGCTGTTTCGCAATATTTATATCAATCGGCGCTTCAGAAATAATACAATGCCCTCCGCTCAAACATGCCGCGGTCAATGTCTTGTAATTATCCTGAGTGGCAATCCCAAAGAGACAATTTTGACCTTTTGCAACCTCTGCGCACTGCACCATTACTTCATTATCTTTTTCTGGTGAATTACTTCCTATGACGATCAATGGCACATCCACTGCCTTAAGAACACTTTCAAGCACATTGCCCGCATCCTGGGCTGAAGAATTTTTAGAATCCGGGTGTATACTTGCAAGCCGCAGGCAAATCATGTCAGCCGAAAACTTTTCCACGCATAGATTGGCCCAGCCAGCAGGATCGTTCAATGCGCTTCCAAAGTTAGCCTTGAGTGTATCCGGCCATACGGGCGGCTCCATATCCCATACCTCCATAGCCACTACTGGAGGATTCGGGCAATGGTCTTCACCTTTTATAAAA
>JAHILY010000030.1 GCA_018896815.1 Candidatus Omnitrophota bacterium
CAGGGTATCAAATACAGCCTTGACGTCAAAATTTCTATCATTGGCATAGAAAAGGCTATAGTTGAGTTCCTTGGTCGAACTATCAAGGAACTTAGACTTGAGGGTTTCTATTGCCTCATCCTTTAAAAGGCCCTCTTCGCCTAGGAAAAGATAAGCGGGTATGTTTTGGGTAGGCATAAATAAAATTCAAAAATCAAAATGCAAAAATCAAAACCACAATTCAAAATTTAAAATTTTTGGATTTTAGTATATCATTTTGATATTTGATTTCTGGATTTATATCACCAATTCTCAACAATCCTATTTACAATCCTTCTTGCTGTATCGCGCATTGCATCAGTCAAGGCATTGGTCTCGGTCTCCTGCAATGTCCCTGTGGTAAAATATGTCGTGTCTCCCGTGACAGACTCTGCATCTATAAGGATCTCTGAATCCCTGATCCTGGTCAGGGTCACATCACACACTATACTTATCCTGTACTCAGTCACATCCTCATCCTGATATCTCAGAGGGTCTTTCCTGTACTGCAGGATCTCGCCCTCTAAGATCGCATCAGCGCTATCCCTGGATGAAACCTTGTAATTCCCGTCTAAGAAGATCCTCTCCACTATCGCGTCTCGTAAATCCACTTCAATGCCAGGCCTATAGACCTCATACTTATCCTTTGCGCTCACCTCTTTTGTGATATCAATGCTGTTTTCGAATATCTCCACATGCATAGTCTTAACATCCTCCCGCAACACTGCCTGAGTAGTGTAACCGCAGCCGGATAAAACCAGTAACCAGTAACCAGTAACCAGTAACCAGGGCTTTAGTTTATTTCTTCTCAATCTCATCCAGCCGCTCCCGGGCCTTTTCAGCCCATTCAGTATCAGGGTAATTATCGATTACATCCTTGTAATACACAATCGCGCTGTCTATCTTTCTGCGCGACTCGTAAAACTGGCCTGTATTATATGCGCTCTCAGCCTCTTTATATTTAAGCTTGTACACGATCTCCCTGGCCTCCTCGCTCAGATCATCATCAGGATTCTTTTCTATAAATTCCTCGAATTCCTTACGAGCGACCTCGGTCGGCGTCTGGTCATAGTCAGCATTTAAAGACATGAGCTTTGAACACTCTGCGAGCTGATACCGCGCCTGATTTAAAAAGATTCCATTCGGGTATTTGTCTATGATATCCTTGAACATCAATATTGCATTATCATAGTCAGCAATATCCTTATACGCAAGCCCTGCCTTGAATAGAGCTGGCTCTGCAAATTTACCATACGGCGCATTTTCTGCAACAGTCTTCAGTATCTCCACTGCCTTATCTTTTGCCGGCACTGCCAATGGCCCCAGGATCTTAATCTTCCTGCCCTCAAAAAAGCTCACACCTATCTTATATTCCCTCTCTATGACCTCGTCCACGAGATCTGTATAGGGATAGAGGTCAATGACCTTCTGATATGCCTTATATGCCTCATATGGCTTATCAAGATCTTCCATGATCCTTCCTATATAATACTGCGCAGTCGGCGCCTGTTTAGACAATGGATAGTTTTTGATTAATTTCTTAAACTCCCTGAGCCCAAACTTGTAATTCTTCTTCTCATAAAATGAAGCAGCATATTCCAGCTGCTCCTCAGGCGTGTCCTTGGCAGCATACTTAGGATTCTCCCACTTCCCGCTCTCAGGCGTCCATATCCAGTATGCATGCACAGGACAGGCCATATTCAACATCATATATACAAGCAGTATAATATATACTCTACGCATCATGAGTAAAATCATATCATACCCAGGTTTCTTTGTCAAACAAATGAGGACACAACTTACGGAGGCCAAAGGCCGACGTAAGTTGTATGTCCGAATTTGAGGCTGGCGAAGAAGTCGGCGAGAGAGAATATGACCTGGGCTATGAGGTGATTGGCCTGACCCAGGAATGGCCCTATAACAGGCAGCCACCCTAATGCGAGAAAGGCCATACTGGCTATAAGCATTGCAGATAACATCGGGATAATAAAAAGGTTGGCTATGATCGCGACTGGTGTGATGATCTTGAAATAATACAAGATCAATGGAAATGTACCGATCCATGCAGATACAGAGACTGCCAGAGGTATATAGAGAAATCTCTTAACATAGTAATTTTTATAATCCTGCACTATTTTCATCAGCCTGGGCACAAAGAATAATATTGAAACTACAGCCAGAAATGAAAGCTGGAATCCCACATTGAAAAGATCTTTTGGATTCTTTATCAATATAAAGAGCGCTGCAAGTCCCAGTGAATTATACACATCTACCTTCCTGCCCAGGAGCATACCTATAAGAAAGGCGCATGCCATAATCGATGCCCTGACAACAGAAGGCCTTGAAAGTGTAAAGAGCGCAAAGAAAATCAGGAATATTATTGTAAAGCAATAGGAAACTTCTCTCTTTACACCTATGATCCTAAATAAATACAGGATCACCAGTACAATAATAGCAATATGAAGCCCGCTTATGGCAAGTATATGCATGGTGCCTGAGTTTTTAAAGGAGATCTGGATGTCCTTTGGCAATTCTGAACGATCGCCGAGCAGAATTGCCCTTAAAAACGCTCCTGTATCCAGAGGCATCTTTTCAAGGACCTGATCCTTGAGCTTCTCGCGGACTAAGTAGATGTGTTTAAGTATAGGATTTGATTTGTGATTGCGGGAGAGGATAGTTACGTTGTGCTCTTTTGTGTTTATAAGAGCAAACACATTCTGCCGTTCGAGATATGCACGGTAGTCAAACCTATTATTGCTATCCACGCGTAATTTGTCATTCCCAAGGTCATTGTCATTCCCAAGGTCATTGTCATTCTCGCGGAAGCCAGCGGCCTTGCCGCTAGGCAGGCGGGAATCTATCCCTGCAGGCCTTCTTATAGTCCCCCTCACCACCAACCTATCCCCATACCCATAATCTTCTTCTGTCTGGATCCTAATCTGAGCTAAACCCTTGACTCCCAGCCATTCGTTTTCTTCTGTTTTTCCGCCATGCCCTTTTATCGCCTCCAGCTCGAATATATAAGTTGAATTAATCTTTCCATAATACGGCTTCCGCGTCAGGGCAGGACTTTTTATGATACCGACTATACCCGTCTTCAGCTTTTCTTCCCCTAAAAAATGGTTGATGTGATTGTCTGGAAAGATATTGGAATTAAGATATAAAAGAGCTGCGAATGAAGTTATTGATAAAAGCAGAAAAATATTTGCAATTTTCTGACAACATCCGTTGTCATTCCCGATTTCTTTGTCATTCCCGCCCCCGCTTTCGCGGGGGTAAACTTGTCCCCATGAAAATGGGGAGCGGGAACCTATTCTAGAAAATATAAAAGAAGATAGAATGAAAACTAACGTAACTATAAATATATGAGGAAATTTTACTGAACCAGGCAGGAACCTTGCAAGGACTATACCTAATATAAAGAATACAGCTATTACTGCGAGCGGTCTTTTGTGTATCTAGATATATTTTCACATCTAAAGAATGATTTGTCTATGAGAAAATATTTTTCACTTTAGGAGGGGCTGAACCACATAAACAGTGCACCTTGAAAACCTGCTCTGTCTACACTAGATACGACAAAGCTCAGTTTTAGATGGAATTCAAAAAAACCAGGAAAAACTTCTGCAGAAAGATATTATGTTTTTAA
>JAHILY010000031.1 GCA_018896815.1 Candidatus Omnitrophota bacterium
CATTCTTATGGAGATAAACGCCTACCGCTCTTACAGCGAGTTAGATTTTGATATCAATTTCTGGAGGACGAAATCCGGCATGGAGGTGGATTTCGTCCTCGAAAAAGGAAAGGTAGCAGTAGAAGTAAAAGGTTCGAGCAGGATTGACAGCAGGGATTTAAAATCATCAAAGGTATTTATTGAAGAATGTTCTCCAAAAAGGGCCGTGCTCGTATGTAATGAGAAGGAGAAAAGAGTTAGAGGTAAGATAGAGATTATGCCATGGAGAGATTTTTTGTCTGAGCTATGGTCAGGCAATATTTTATAGTATGAAGAAAACCCTGCCCTTTCAATAATTCTCATATTCTTCACCATAGCTTTTCTGAATATCTTTCCCGCGTATCCTGCGGATAATAGCTCTAAAAGCAGGTATTTTTATCCATCAAGGGAAATAATAATTAGGCATTGACAGATGTACTGGATTGTGCTACACTTTATTACAGAAGGGGGGATTAATCTATGAGACACTCATTATCAATAAGTTTACCCGAGGGTATGTACAAACAACTCAAAACCGAATGCAAAAAAGAAAATGCAAACGGTAGTGAGGTAGTACGTCAAGCATTACGAGTATACTTCTTCAGGAGGGACTTTGCCCGAGCCCGCCAAAAAGCAATGATAGAAGCAGAAAAACGAGGCATCTCTCTCACAGAAGAAGAGGTCTTCAAAAAGATCTCATGAAGATGCTCTTTGATACCAACGTACTCATCTCTGCTTTTATCTCTTTCAAGAAAAGTAGTATATGCTATGAGATCATAGGCCACGCTATCGAAGAGCATGAACTCTACTATATTACTTTCATAATAGGCGAATTCAAAAGAGTTTTCAAAGAAGACTTTCATTACCCAGAATCAGTTATAGGCGAATTTGCCAAATTCATCACAAGATTTTTCACAAAGGGCAACACCGCAGATACAGTCGAAGAAATCTCTCGGGACTCTAAAGATGACCAGGTATTAGCCGATGCAGTAACTAACGACATAGACATTATAGTCACAGGAGATAAAGATTTACTCGAACTACAAAATTATAGAGGCATAAAAATCATATTACCCAGAGATTACTGGAAGTTATAAGATAACCCTCTGTCATGCCAAAACCCAATTCTCTCAGAGACAGATTACGCAAAGCCGGTATCCATCATTATGATAAACTCATCCACGACCAACCCAAAGAATGGCTGATAGAAACCTTTAGTCATGGCGCTACTGACTACCATAGTTTGATTTTAGTTGAGAGAAAATAGAACCGTCCCCTGTTGCTGTTGGGGATATGGGAATGACAGTATGAGGATTTATGAAGATACTTAGGATAATAGCGAGACTTAATATAGGAGGGCCGGCTCGGAATGCGGTGTTGTTGACGGATGCTCTGTCACAAAGTAGGCCAGGTTTAAACCTGGCCTACAATTGTAGTTCGGAAGATAGTAATTATGAAACCGTGCTTGTGTGTGGAGAGGTTGGTTCTGGCGAAGGGGATATGATGTGGCTGGCAAAGGAGAAAGGGATCGAGCCGATGGTTGTGCCTGAACTTGGCAGGGAGCTTTCGTTTATCAATGACTGGCGGGCATTCTGGAAGATATATGGGATTATTTGTCGGGAGAGGCCGGATATTGTGCATACTCATACGGCTAAGGCAGGAACTTTAGGGAGGATGGCGGGGATTTTGTATAGAATAATGGATTCCCGCCTGCCTAGCGGCAAGGCCGCTGGCTTTCGCGGGAATGACAAAGCTTGCGGGAATGACAGAGAGGTTATTTTAATACATACTTTCCATGGGCATGTGTTTCATGGTTATTTTGGGAAGGTTAAGACTTGGTTTTTTGTTTGGATTGAGAAGATACTGAGCTTGTTTACAGATAGGATAATTACAGTGAGTGAGTCTTTGAAAAAAGAGCTTGTTGAGAGGTTCAGGATAGCGCCGGAAAACAAATTCTTTGTTATTGAATTAGGATTTGAATTGGGCGGATTATTAAAGTTACCAATTAGAGAAAATTCAGATTGTGTTAATATTGGGATTGTGGGAAGATTAGTGCCGGTGAAGAATCATAGGATGTTGTTAAGAAGCGTGAAAAAGCTCATAGCTCATAGCTCATGGCTCATAGGGAAAGTTAAGTTTGTTATCATTGGCGATGGGGAATTACGGCAGGAGTTGGAAAATTATGCCAGGGGATTAGGGATAGAGGAGATAGTAGAGTTTAGAGGGTGGGTTAAGGATGTGAGTGAGATTTATCGGGATCTGGATATTGTGGTTTTGACTTCCCTTAATGAAGGGACGCCGGTATCGATAATAGAGGCAATGGCTGCGGGCCGGCCAGTTATAGCTACTAATGTGGGTGGGGTGGCGGATATTGTAGAGGATGGGAAGAGCGGGTACTTGGTAGAGTCTGATAACGAAGAAGTATTTTCAGAGAAATTGTTAGATTTGATCAATAATCCGACTAAGAGAAGAATGTTTGGAGAATATGGCAGGGGATTGGTAAAAGATAGATTTTCAAAAGATAGGTTGATAAAAGATACGGAAGGGTTGTATAATAATATTTTGGATGGATTCCCGCCTGCCTAGCGGCAAGGCCGCTGGCTTTCGCGGGAATGACAAGGGGATGCGGGAATGACAGAGGGGTTTAAAATATGAGGGTATTGATTACTGGCGGGGCGGGGTTTATTGGGTCGCATCTGGCTGATGAATTGATAAAGGCCAGGGATGAGGTAACTGTACTGGATGATCTCTCCACAGGGAGATTTGAGAATATAGAGCACCTGGATGGCAACAAGAGTTTTAATTTTGTTGAAGGGACGATTCTTAATGAAGGCCTCGTAGATAAGCTGGTTGAGAAGATCGATGTAGTCTATCATCTGGCTGCTGCGGTTGGCGTGGATCTGATAGTAAAGAAGCCGCTCGAATCCCTGGTTACAAACATAAAGGGGAGTGAAATTGTCCTGGAGATGGTGTATCGCTATCATAAAAAGGCGCTTATAACATCTACATCTGAGATATATGGCAAAAATACCAGCGGCCCTTTAAAGGAAGACGACGACAGGATCCTGGGATCGCCTTTAAAGTCAAGATGGAGTTATTCTACTGCAAAGGCAGTGGATGAGATGCTGGCGTATGAATATTGGCGGCAGAAGAAGGTGCCGACTGTTATAGTCAGACTTTTCAATACAGTCGGTCCAAGGCAGACAGGCGCATATGGGATGGTGATACCGAGGTTTGTAACGCAGGCTCTTAAAGATGAAGATATAACTGTATATGGCGATGGGAAACAATCGAGATGCTTTTTGCATGTTAAAAATGTAATAACCGCGCTTACAAAACTGATGAATAATGAGAAGGCCGTAGGCAATGTATTTAATATAGGAAGCCAGGAGGAGATAACCATAGAAGAACTCGCGAAGAAGATCATAAAGATTACAAAAAGCAGCTCAAAGATAGTCTATATTCCTTATGATAAGGCATATGAAGAAGGGTTTGAAGATATGCAGCGCCGCGTGCCAGATACTACTAAAGCGAAAGCAACAATAGGATTTAAGCCTACCATAGATCTGGACGGTATTATAAGAGACGTGGTGGAGTACGCTCGAAGGATATGATGATTTTTAAAACTTATCTTATTCCGTTTCTGTGCTCATTTTTTCTTTCTATTATCTTAACGCCTTTTGTTAGAAAAATAGCGATACTAAGAAAGTGTGTTGCCAGGCCAAAAGAGGACAGGTGGAATAAAAAATATACAGCCCTTTTTGGCGGCGCAGCTATTTTTATTTCCTTTCTTATCCCGTATCTTTTTTTTGTAAAGATCAATATTGAGAGACTGGGTATTTTAATATGCGGCGCTATTATTTTTGGTGTGGGCCTTTTTGACGATATTGTTCATATAAAACCTTATACGAAACTGATAGGCCAGATAATAGTGGCTTCTTTATTGGTTAGCTTTGGCGTAAGCATAAAGATAATACCTTACCAGATTTTAAGCATTCCTCTTACGATTCTCTGGGTAGTAGCGATCATAAACGCCTTTAATCTCTTAGATAATATGGACGGGCTTTCGTGCGGGGTAGGGGCTATTGTGAGCGCCGCCTTATTTATATGCGCTTTTTTAAATGGGAATATAACAGGATTACCGGCCTTGATATTGGCGGGGAGTTTATTGGGATTTTTAAGATATAACTTCAGCCCGGCAAAGATTTTTATGGGGGATTCAGGCAGTATGTTTATCGGATTTATGCTTGCCACGATGACGCTCCAGGAGAGCTGGAAAGAGCCCACATCTTTAGTGATGATAGTGGCTATACCAGCGCTTCTTTTAATCGTGCCCCTTCTTGATACTGCTTTTGTGACGATTGCCAGGAGCATGAATCTGCGCAGGGTTTTTCAGGGAGGCAAGGATCATATATCGCACAGGATGGTGGTGTTGGGCCTTTCTGAGAGAAAGACAGTCCTGGTGTTATATGTTATAAGCGCGGTTTTTGGGGGCATTAGCCTGCTGTCAATGGTAGTGAGCCCCATGGTTACGACTATCTTAATTCTCCTGACCTCTGTATCTTTGATTTATTTTGCGGTATTCCTCGGCAAGGTCAAGGTATATTCTGATTCAGAGATAAACGGCCTTAAAAAGAAAAACGGCAATGTGGTGTTGAATAATGTCTTGATGCACAAGAGAAGGATCCTTGAGGTGGGGGTTGATTTTACATTGATATGCGTAGCGTATGTCTCTGCCTATCTATTGAGGTTTGAAGGGATATTGTCTTATGCAAATCAGGACCTGATCGTAAAATCTCTGCCTATCATAGTTATTATAAAATATATAGTTTTCTTTAAGTCCGGGCTCTACAGGGGTATCTGGAAATATGTAGGCATGAGGGATCTTATAAATGTTTTCAAGGCAGTGTCGCTTAGTTCGATCGTTTCTTCTGTCCTGATACTTTTTATATGGAGGTTTCAGGGGTTTTCAAGGACAGTCTTTATCATTGACTGGCTTTTGCTGTTCGTGTTCATCTCGGGCGCCAGGATCCTTGAGAGGATATATAAAGAGATATTTGACCAGGTCAGTTTAAACGGCAAGAAGGTTTTGATCTACGGGGCAGGGGATGCAGGGGAATCTGCCCTGAGAGAGATAAAGAATAACAAGGCCCTGCAGTATAAGCCAGTAGGCTTCGTAGATGATGATGAGGAAAAGATAGGAAGGCGGATCCACGGCGTTCCGGTGCTTGGCTCGAGAAGCGATATCTCGAAGATAGTAAAGCATAATGATGTGAACGAGCTTTTGATAGCAATCCCCAGGCTGCCAAAAGGCGTATTTGAGGAAATGACAGGTTTCTGCAGGGGCCTGGATATAAGCTGTAAGAGGGTCCAGGATATTTTCCCGCAATAAATTCCGCAAGTAATTTTAAAACCCGCTTTTGAATTAACTTTAAAAGCGGGTTTTGAGAATGTCGAGTTTTTAGATTCCCACTTTCGTGGGAATGACAGCACCCCCTGTTAACTCACCGATTACAGCGGTTTTAATTTCGAGATTGATTGTTGCACATTTTTATGATAAACTACAAATACGATGTTTTTTAAGATTACCAATAAAGTGAGATAGCATAGCGAAAATAAAGTTAGTGAGGAGGTATTTATGAAATATTCCTTAACAGCAATCATTGAACGGGAAGGTGATGGATACGTTGCTTTGTGTCCGGAGATAGATATTGCGAGTCAGGGAGATACTATTGAGCAGGCTCGTGAAAATCTACGCGAGG
>JAHILY010000032.1 GCA_018896815.1 Candidatus Omnitrophota bacterium
GGTCGTGATAAATGGAGACGATGAGTTATTGAAAAAGGTAAAGACAAAATCAAAGACAATAAAATTCGGACTTAATAAAGATTTTGACTTTTATGCAGACAAGATAGATCTCCAGCCAGACGGGATAAGTTTTAGATTGAATGGAAAATGGGAGATAGGCTTGAGCGTAGTGGGTAAACATAATGTATACAATGCCCTTGGCGCCATAGCAGCAAGCTGGCAATTTGACGTTGATATAGGCCAGATCCAGGAGGCCTTGAAAGAGTTCAAGGTCCCGAATATGAGGATGGAGGTAAAGAGATTAAAGGACATTAAAATAATAAATGATACATATAATTCTAATCCTATGTCAATGAAGGGTGCGATAGAGGCACTGAGAGATATTACTACGAAGGGGAGGAAGGTACTGGTTGCAGGTGACATGCTGGAGCTGGGCAATCTATCAGGGAGATTCCATCATCTGGTGGGCAGGCAGGCAGCTGAGTCAGGCATTGATCTGATAGTGGCAGTGGGAAAGCTTGCTGAGTTTATTTCCAACGGCGCGCAAGAGGCAGGCATGAGTAAGAAAAAGATAAAGAGGTGCAATCTCACGCAAGAGGCATGTGACACAGTTTTGCATTTAATAAAAAAAGGAGACACTATCCTTATAAAGGGCTCGCGCGCAATGAGAATGGAGCAGATAGTAAAGGAGCTGGAAGCGCAATTTAAGTGAAATGAGCATATAACTTATGCGACCGAAAGGAGCATAAGTTATTGTGCGAATTTTATCCTGAGGATGTGACGAATAGGAACATCCGAAGGATCTCATGGGATTGGCCTCGCCCCTGAGGGCTCGGCACTTCCTCGGACATTTCGTCCTCGGTCGCTTCGTCGCTTCAGGAGCTCGCAATGACAATTTTATAGCATGCTATATTATCTACTTTATCCTCTAAGAGAATATTTTTTCGTATTTAATGTATTCAGATACATTACATTCAGGGCTGCATTTGCAGGCGTGACAGCCTTTTTAATAACAGTCATCTTTGCCCCGCCTGTCATAAAGAGATTGCAGGCGCTTAAGATAGGTGAGAGCATCAGGCGCGAGCATTGCCCTGGCCTCTATGATCTGCACAAGACAAAAGAGGGGACGCCTACGATGGGCGGGATATTAATCCTTCTGGGCATAGGCTTGTCTACTGTATTGTGGGCTGATATAAAAAATAGCTTTGTCTTATTGGCGCTTATGGTGCTTTTATGGTTAGGCGGGATTGGTTTTCTGGATGATTACAAAAAGCTTACCTCGCGTTCGAAATCCGGCAGAAGGGGTTTGAATAAGCGGACAAAGTTATTAACGCAGGCAGTGGCTGGATTTATTATAGCTTTATTCCTATATATAAATCCAGCAACATCCAGCATGTTAGAGATGCCATTTTTTAAAGAATTAGCAATAAACATGGGGATTTTCTATATACCTTTTGTAATTCTCGTTATTACAGCATCGTCAAACGCAGTCAATCTTACTGATGGCCTGGATGGCCTTGCAACAGGATGCATAGTATTGACTGCAGTGGCCTTTGCTGGGATGAGCTATGTGACAGGCCACGCGCAATTCGCGAGTTATCTCGGGATCTACCATCTGCCTGCTGCAGGTGAATTGACTGTGTTTTGCGCTGCCATAGCAGGCGCAGGGCTTGGGTTTCTGTGGTACAATTCCTATCCAGCTTCGATATTTATGGGAGATACTGGCGCATTGGCGCTGGGGGGCGCGATCGGGACAGTCGCTGTGTTTGTAAAAAAAGAGATCATCCTGCTTTTAGTTGGCGGGATATTTGTAGTAGAGGCGCTCTCAGTGCTTTTGCAGATAATCTCTTTTAGATCTACAGGGAAGAGGATATTTAAGATCGCGCCGCTGCACCATCATTTTGAGATGTGCGGCTGGGCAGAGCCAAAGGTCACTGTGAGGTTTTGGATAATAGCAATAATCCTCATGCTTTTGAGTTTCGCTACCCTGAAACTGAGGTAATTAAAACCACCCCCGCGGTGGGGGTGGTAAAGGGGAAAGAATATGCGGAAAGTGGTTGTAATAGGGCTTGGGAAGAGTGGCATGGCGGCTGCGAGGCTGGTTGCAGAACAGGGCCATACTGTGTTTATCAGTGAATTAAAGGAAGACGATACTATAGTATTGTCCATAGACTCGTTAGTAGAGGAGAAAGTGGTTGAGAGGGGCAATATAGAGGCAGGCCTGCATACCGATAGGTTCATAAAGGGTTCTGATTTAATGGTCATAAGTCCTGGGGTAGGGCCAGATTCTATAGCAGTCAAGCTGGCAGAGGAAGGGGGTATACCTATAATAAGCGAGCTGGAGCTGGGCTATAGCGCGTGCCCTGCGCCTATACTTGCTGTAACAGGGACCAGCGGCAAGACCACTGTGACTACCTTGATAGGCCAGATGCTGTCCTCTCATGGCCGGGATACTATTGTGTGCGGCAATATTGGCAATCCCTTGAGCGGAGAGATAGGGAGAATAAAAAAAGACTCTATTGTGGTTTTGGAAGTGAGTTCTTTTCAGCTCGAGAGGATCAAGACATTTAAACCTAAATCCAGCATTATATTGAATATATCGGATAATCATTTGGATAGATATAAAGACATAGAAGAGTATGTTGGTTTGAAAAAAAGGGTATTTTTAAATCAGGACAAGGGAGACATTGTATTTTTGAATGGAAGGGATAAGTTACTTAGAGAGATTTCTCAGGATATAAAGGCAAGGGTAGAGCTTTTTGACACATATAAGGATTTTGGCAATAGATTTAATATAAGAAATGAAAATTTTCTGGCTGCCATGTCCATGGCATCTTTAGAAGGTGTTAATGAGAGTGTAATGCTTGATGTCATCTCAAGATTCAAAGGTATTGAGCACAGACTCGAGTATGCAGGGTCAAGAGATGGCATAGATTTTATAAATGACTCAAAGGCAACTACTGTCTCAAGTGTTGAATGGGCATTAAGGTCTTTGGACGGGAGGATCATACTGATCATGGGCGGCAGGTATAAAGGCGGAGATTTTGGCAGATTAAAGGCCTTTCTTGATAAAAAGGTCGATCTTGTTATCGCAATAGGCGAGGCCAGTCCAGAGATCAAAGGGCATCTCAATGGCTATAGAGATCTGGTCGAGGGAAAAGATTTAGAGGATGCAGTAGGTATAGCATTTAAGAGGGCAAAGAAAGGACACAAGATCCTGCTTTCGCCAGGGTGTTCGAGCTTTGATATGTTTAAGAACTACGAGGAGAGAGGCAGAGCATTTAAGGATTACTGTAAAAGGTTAATTGCGTAACAGGGTATATGAAAAAAGAGGCGCAGGACTTATTAATCACAGCGGCTATTTTAATATGCGTAGGCATTGTCATGGTCTATTCTTCGTCGAGCGTCTATGCGTATGAAAAGTTTTATGACGGTAGTTTTTATCTAAAGCGGCATCTGGCCCATTTTTTGATTGGGCTGGCGCTGGCAATTTTTTTTATCAAGCATGACTACATGAAGATAAAAAGGTTTGCAAGGGTATTACTTTTTATATCTATATTAATGTTAGCGGCTGTCCTCATCCCTGGCATTGGACATAAGGCAGGAGGCGCCAGGAGGTGGATAAGGCTGGGTTTCTTAGGTTTTCAACCGTCAGAGTTTGTCGGACTCTTTTTAATAATCTATCTTTCTGATGTGCTGGAGAGAAAACAGCCGCATATAAGGAATTTTTTATATGGTTTCCTGCCGCCTTTACTGATGTCGGGTTTTATAGGCTTATTAATATTTCTTCAGCCTGATCTGGGCGGCGCAATAGCGCTTTTAATCGTGTCGCTTATAATGCTTTTTGTATCAGGCGTAAACATGCTGCACTTTGCGCCTTTTATGGCCTTTGCAGCGCCAATAGTCTATTTTTTAATATTCAGGGTGCCCTATAGGCTCAGGAGGATTGTCGGTTATCTTGACCCATGGCGCGATGCGCAGGATGCTGGTTTTCAGATAGTGCAGTCGTTTCTTGCGCTTGGTTCAGGCGGGATTTTTGGCCTGGGACTTGGGTGCTCACGTCAGAAATTATTTTATCTGCCTCAGGCCCACACAGATTTTATATTCTCTATAGTCGGAGAAGAACTTGGCCTCGTGGGGACAATAGGGGTCCTGAGCTTATTTACAATATTTATATGGCAGGGGCTTAAGATTTCAATGAGGGCAAGGGATATGTTTGCCAAGTTTCTGGCATTGGGCATTACAGTTAATATAGGCCTAAAGGCGCTGATGAATATTGCGGTCACCACAGGCGCGATACCCACAAAGGGATTGCCATTGCCCTTTATAAGCTATGGAGGCACTGCGCTTATTATTAATATGGTTAGCGTGGCAGTGCTGGTAAGCATAGCGAATAAATAGTATTTATGAAAATTTTAATTGCAGCAGGGGGGACAGGAGGACATATTTTTCCAGCGATAAGGCTGGCAGAGGAGATCTCTTCCAGGAAGTCAGCCGAGGTGATCTTTATAACATCTTCGCGGCCAAAGGATAGGGATTTATTGAGTCGGAAAAATATTAGATCTTACAGTCTGCCTATCATAGCTATGCAGTCTAAATCAATTTTCTCTATATTAAATTTTGCAATAAGGCTTATGATAGGTACTATAAAGTCACTGATACTGCTTTTGAGGTTAAGGCCGGGTATTGCCATTGGTTTTGGCGGATATGTTACAGGCCCGATAATGTTACTGGCGTCTTTATCAGGCATAAAGACTATTATTCATGAGCAGAATGTCTATCCTGGCAGAGCCAATAGAATACTTGCCAGGTTTGTGGACAGAATAGCTGTAAATTTTTCAGAGAGCACAGGCCATTTAAAGGGCTTTGAGTCAAAGGTATTTATTTCAGGCAACCCATTGAGGAGAGAAATCCTGTCCCGTATTCCGTATCCCGTATTCCGTATTCCGGGAAAAACTTTTACCATCCTCGCGATGGGCGGCAGCCAGGGCTCCCAGACATTGAACAGGGTTATTCCAGAGGCGCTTGATTTGGCAGGCGATGACAAAAAAAAGATGTTAGAGATTATACATATATCAGGAGACAGGGATAGGGACGAGGTGATAAGATCTTACAGGGACAAAAATATTAAAAACAGGGTCTTGTCATTCACAGACGAGATACATAAATTTTACAATGAGAGTGATTTTGTGATTTCGCGCTCAGGCGCGACAACCGTATCAGAACTTTTGTTTCTTGCAAAACCATCTATATTAATACCTTATCCTCATGCGCAAAACCATCAGAGGTTTAATGCTGAGGTCTTGAGTAAGAAGGGCGCTGCAGTCTTGATCGAAGAGGCCCTGCTTACACCCGAAGGGTTGAAAGATGCTATCGTAAGGTTCATGGACAAGGAATTTCTTACTGAGATGTCAGTTAAGGTAAAGAAAAAAGATGAAGCGCAGGACCCCTGCCTTATTTTAATGAAAGAGGTATTTGCGTGAGCGACAAAAAGACAATTCACTTTATAGGGATAGGCGGCGCTGGTATGAGCGGCCTTGCAGAGGTCTTTTTTAAACATGGCTATAATGCGCAGGGGTCTGACATAAAAAAGAGTGTTGTGACAGACAGATTAGAGCAGTCAGGTATTTTGGTCAAAGAGTTTCATTCTGCTGAAAATATACAGGGCGCGGATTTTGTTGTTTATTCCTCCTGCATAACAGATGATAATCCAGAGCTGAAAGAGGCGCGGCGCAGGGCCATACCTCTGTTGAAGCGCATAGAGGCCCTGAATATGCTCATGAAAGGCAAAGAGATCATAGCTGTCTCTGGCGCCCATGGTAAGACGACCACTTCTTCGCTTATAGCATATCTCCTGATAAAGGCCGGGCTGGACCCCACTGTATTTATCGGCGCAGATGTAGATTTTTTAGGCGGCAATGCCAGTTATGGCAAGGGTGATCTGGTCGTAACAGAGGCGGATGAGTCAGACGGGTCATTCCTTTTATTAAAACCTTTATACAGTGTGAGCACTAACGTAGACAGAGAACATATGGATTATTATTACAACATGGATAATGTGATAAAGGCCTATAAAAAATTCATAGGCAATACAAAGGAAAAAGGCAAGGCCTTTGTCTGCGTGGACGATTCGATGTTAAGAAATATTATACGCGATGTCTCGAAGAGAATTGTAAAATATGGACTTTCTCCAGATGCCGGCATACGCGCAGAAAATATTAAGCTTATGGGGCTAAAGGGCTCCAGGTTTGATGTCTTAGTCAATAATAAGACATTGGGGAGCATAGAGCTTTCCTTGATAGGCGAACACAATATCCTGAATAGCCTGGCTGCCATAGGCGTGGCAATGGATTTAGGCGTGAAGTTTTCTTTTATAAAGGAAGTCATAAGCGAATTCAAGGGCGCTGACAGGAGGTTTAAGGTCAGGAATCTAGATTCAGACATATTGGTCATTGATGACTATGCCCATCACCCCACAGAGATAAAGGCGACCCTGAAGGTCCTTGAGGACGCGAAGAAAAGGATCATCGCTGTATTCCAGCCGCACCGCTATTCAAGGACGAAATACCTGAGAGAGGAATTTGGCAGTTCCTTTGACCTTGCAGACCACCTCGTGATCACAGATATTTACTCAGCGCACGAAGAGCCCATAGACGGTGTCAGCGCAGTTGATTTATGCGAAAGTGCGAAAAAATATGGCCATAAAAACGTCCATTTTGTACCCAGAGATGCTATAATAAAACATCTTAAGGCCATAGTCAGGCCAGGGGATGCTGTTTTTATCCTTGGCGCTGGCGACATAGGCGAATTGCCTGATATGGTCGTGAAGGCGCTTGAAAACAACGCGGATTAATAAATGCCAAAACCAAAAAAAGAAAAACTATTAGCAGACCATACGAGTTTAAAGATAGGCGGGCCTGTATTTTGCTGGACAGAGCCCAAAGACATAGATGAACTTTTAGACTCGGTTTCTATTGCCAGGAGCAGAAAAAAATCTATTTTGATCATAGGCAGGGGCTGTAATATACTTGCCCCGGACAACGGGTTTGACGGCGTAGTTATAAAGCTGGGCCCTGGATTTGATTATATAGAAAGAGAGGGAAGTGAAATAGTCAAACTCGGCGCAGGCTCTTCTATCCAGGACTTAGTGGCCAGGGCCTCTCAATGGGGCCTCGGAGGATGCGAATTTTTGGCTGGGATACCAGGTTCAGCTGGCGGCGCTATCTTTATGAACGCAGGTATCCGCGAAAAGGAGATAAAAGACATAATTTTGGAAGTAGAGGCCTTAGACATGGAAGAAGGGTCTGTCATGTCCTTAAAAAGGCAAGAGATTTATTTTGGATACCGCTCATCCGGATTGGACGGGATGTGTATTTTGGGCGCCAGGATAAAACTTAACAAAGACAAAAACTCAGCGGTTGAAAAAAGGATAGAGGATTTTATTAAGAGACGGGAATGGATGCGGGGCCTGGGGCTTCCATCAGCAGGCAGTGTGTTTAAAAATCCAAATGATAAAAATCCTGCTGGTCGATTAATAGAGGCATGCGATCTTAAGGGCTGGCGCATTGGAGGCGCAGAGATCTCCAATGCCCATGCCAACTTTATAGTCAATAAAGGCGGGGCCTCGTCCAAGGACGTCCTTGGCCTCATAGACCTTGCGCGCAAGAGCGTAAAGGAGAAGTTCGGTATAGATCTAGAACTCGAGATAAAAATAATATGAACCTATTCCACCGCGTAGGTGCGCACCGTACACCTACGCGGTGATTTAGGTAAGGCGGGAAAAGTGAATGTGAAGCAAAAGCGCATCGGTGTATTAATGGGTGGGCCGTCGGCCGAAAGAGACATATCCATAAAGTCAGGAAAGGCAGTGTTTCGCGCCTTAAAGAAAAATAAAATCAACGCAGTGTCTTATGAGCTTGCAATGTCTCCGAATACGAATGGTTATAAACAGGCAGTGAAGGAAAAGATAGGCGCGCTGGATATAGATATAGCATTTATTGCGCTGCACGGCGAATTTGGCGAGGACGGGACAATACAAAAAATACTCGAAGACATGAAGATCCCTTATACTGGTTCAAAAGTACGCGCCTCAAAGCTGGGCATAGATAAGATTGACTCAAGGGAAATCTTTGAGAAGAATAATATACCGGTGCCGCGTTACAATGTAGTTGTCAGGAGCGAGGCCTTAGCTGAAGAGCCGGTCTCGGACAATATTAAGATATTTTTTGAAGATCTTGGTATGCCTGTTGTGGTAAAGCCGTCGAAAGAGGGTTCAAGCATAGGGCTGTCAATGGTCGATTCTGAAAATAGCTTCTATGATGCAGTATCCAAGGCATTTAAATACAGTGACCGTGTAATAATAGAGGAATACATACATGGCCGCGAGATCACAGTGGGGATACTGGAAGACAAGGCATTGCCTATAGTGGAGATAGTGCCCAGGAATAGATTTTTTGATTTTGAGGCAAAGTATAATAAAGGTATCACAGACTATCACGTGCCTGCCGAGATCGATAAGGAAAAATGCAGAGAATGCCAGGAGATGGCTTTGCTGGCGCACAAGGTCATTGGCGCCAGATTTTTTTCCAGGGTTGATATGATATTGAGTAAAAGTGATATACCGTATGTTTTGGAGCTCAATACAATACCAGGCCTTACTGAAACAAGCCTGCTTCCCATGGCAGCAAGCGAGGCAGGCATTGATTTTAACCAGCTTGCATTAAAGATATTGGAGTCAGCGCTATGGTAAAAGTAAAAAAACAAAAAGTGCGTCCGAAGAAAAAGGTTACGAACCGCCAGCCATCACGCATCAGTTTTAAAGCCCAGGCTAAATTTATACTTATGGCTCTTGTGCTCTGTGTAATCGGCATCTCTCTCGTGAGATTTAAATACATGCTGCTTGACTCACAGTATTTTATGGTTAAGGACATGCAGGTGAAGGTCTATGAGGGCGGCGCATTTGTCAGGGAATTTTCTATCGAAGAGCTCGGCGGCGAGAGCATTGTGGACAGCAATATATTCTTTGTCGATATCGATCTCTTAAAGGAAAGGATAGAGCTTGCTCACCCGGAATTTAAAGATGTTGTGCTGAGGCGGCTTTTGCCCAACAGGCTCATTGTAGAGACAGAATTACGCAAGGCCGTTGCGCAGGTCCGTTCAGATAGATATTATCTTATCGACGGGGAGGCTGTCATATTGCCGGATCCGCAGAATTTTTCATATCCGGATCTGCCGATAATTATTGGCATAGGCGTGAGTCTTGCCAAGGTATCTCCAGCCAATCTGAATAAGTTTGAAAGTGAAAGACTTGATAGCGCATTGGATCTTATTGATAAGATAGCTCTAAACCAGGATTTTTCAGGATACAGCTTAAAGACGGTGGATATAGCTGATCAGGGCAACATTAGTTTTTATTTTGAGGGACTGAATGTCGAGATGAAGATAGGCAGGTCTGATTTTAGTAACAGGCTTTCTTTATTGGCGACAGTACTGGGACAGCTGGGTTCAGATGTGGATGATTTCAGGTATATTGATCTGCGTTTCGAGGACCCTATTATAGGTCCGAGGTAGGTATATATGCATTCAGATATTGTTTGCGGATTAGACATAGGCTCTTCTTCAATAAGGGCATTGGCGGTAAAGGGCGCATGCCTTTCTTCTAAAGACAAGAAGGAGTCAGATCTACTGATTAATGAGAAGATCCTTGGGTTTACGCAGTCGCCGACAAAGGGGTTCACAAAGGGCATAGTCTCAAATCTCAATTTACTGTCAGATGCTATAGAGGATACCGTGTCAAAGCTGGAGGCGCAGACAAAATGTAAGATCAGGAAGGTCATATCAAATATATCTGGTGTGCATATCAGGACGTTCAAGAGCCGCGGCTCTGTGCACATATCAGACAGGCCTAGCGAGATTACTGATCAGGATGTGCACAGGGTGATTGAGTCAGCAAGGCTCATAGCCATGTCTCTGGATAGAGAGCTGATACACCTCGTGCCTGTAAATTTTTATATCGACGACAAAATTCAGATCAGTGAGCCGCGGGGCCTATTTGGCTCAAAGCTGGATGTAGATTTGAATCTTGTGACTTCCCTGGTCAGCATATTGCAAAACATTACCAAGGCCGTTAATCTGGCTGGTTATGAGCTGGAAGAGCTTATTGTTTCTGGCGCAGCGACTGCGCTGGGGATCTTTGACAAGAAAGAACTCTATGAAGGCGCTATTGTCATTGATGTTGGGAAGGACATGACAGAGGCAACAGTTTTCAATGAAGAAAAACTAAGGGAATGTTTTTATTTTCCATTCGGGAGTGACGACCTTACTCATGTCCTGCAGGATAGACTCAAGATAATGTTTAAAGAGGCAGAGGAATTGAGGATAAAATATGGCATTGTTACCAAAGATGACCAGGGACTTTTTGACAGCAGCCAGATTTTAATATCACCTTTAGGCAATAAATCGGGCCCCAGACATGAAGACGCTCAGTCTGATCATAATAGATCGGGGGGAAGCTGGGTAGATTCAGATGTTACAAGAGCTGGGGCCCCTTTTATAAATAGGGAGAGAGCTGCGGTTATTTCCAGGCGCGAGATATCAAACATGCTGTTTCCAAAGGTTGAAGAGATAATGCAGGACGTGTATAAGAAGATGGAGCCATTTTTGAGACATAGAAAGAAGCTGCCTCACATACATGTGGTAGGTGGTGTTTCCAGGATGGATGGATTTGTAGAGTCTGTAGAGGAGATCTTTGGCGTACCTGTGAACATGGGAAGGATCAGGAATGCAGAGGGCCTGAGCGACTATAATTTTATGACGTGTCTCGGCCTGGTCAGACATGGCGCATGTAACCGGCTGCAGAAAAAGCAGGGATATTTTTCAGATGAGGGTAATTTTATTGGGAGATTTCTGAACAGGGCCAGGTCAGTATTTTCAGAGTATTTTTAACGAGCAGACAATTTACGGAACGGAGTGAACGTAAGTTGCTGTGCGAGTTAATCCCCTTGACATTTTGCCAGCGTAAAACCGTAGCAAAATGTCAAGGGTAAAATTCGGACTTATCCCCCCTGCTTTCATGCTGAAAGCATGAAGGGGGGATGTCCTCATTTAAAGGGGCAGGCTTATGATAGGAATAATCGGAGCAGGTAATATGGGAAGGGCAATAGCATTACGCATAAAGGCAAAGACTATAATCAGTGATGTAGATAGGTCAAGATTGAGGATTAAAAAAGGCCGCATTTTAGTAACCAAAGACAATATTAGCTTGACTAAACGCTCAAAAGTTATTATCCTTGCTGTTAAACCTCAGCATATAAAAGGTGCGCTGAAAGAGATAGCGCCGTTTGTTAAAGATAAGCTTGTCATTTCAATAGCTGCGGGCGTAAAGACAGGTGCTTTGGAAGAAATATTGGGCAGGAAAAGAATCGTAAGGGCCATGCCTAATATGCCTGCCATGGTTGGAAAAGGTATTACAGCTCTTGCGGCCGGTAGATTTGCCAGCAAAAAAGATTTAAGGCTGGCAAGAGGGATTTTCTTAAATCTGGGAGAGGTTGTTGAGGTTAAAGAGAGTCTTATGGATGCTGTGACAGCGCTTAGCGGCAGCGGCCCGGCATATTATTTTTTATTTACTGATTTAGTGCGGCGCGCAGGCATAAGATGCGGCCTTAAAAAAGACCTTTCTGAAAAGCTGGCCATGGCCACATTTATAGGCGCTGCAGAGTCTTGCAGAAATACAGATATATCCATGCAGGACTTTGTTAAAAAGGTTGCCTCAAAAGGCGGCACCACTGAAGCAGCATTAAAGATATTCAAGCAAAAGAAGCTCGCACTTATAGTAGAACAGGCAGTAATGGCAGCTTACAAGAGATCCTGTCAGTTGAGCAGCAGACTGAAATAACTTTATAGTTATTATGCCCCGTAGACCAGGTTTAAACCTGGTCTACGGGGCTTGAAGTGTAAACTTACAGGAGGAGAGATGTCCAGGATAGGTATTATTGGCGGTAGTGGGTTGTATAAGATCAATGGGTTAGAGGGCATAAAAGAGGTTAAGCTGGACACGCCTTTTGGCCCGCCTTCTGATAGCTATATTACCGGGAAGCTAAGAGACGCAGAGGTTGTGTTTTTGCCGAGACATGGCAGGGGGCACAGGATATTGCCATCAGAATTAAATTATCGCGCAAATATATATGGGATGAAGAAACTGGGGGTAGAGCAGATTATTTCTATTTCTGCTGTGGGAAGCTTTAAAAAAGAGCTTAAGCCCCTTGATATAGTACTTCCAGACCAGTTTGTCGACAGGACAAATCAGGGCAGGAAGACTACATTTTTCGGTGATGGCATAGTGGGACATATAAGCTTTGCTGAGCCAGTGTGCTCATGCTTAAAGGATGTTATTTATAAATCTGCAAAGGGGCTTGGCCTTAATGTGCATAATAAAGGTACATACCTTAATATGGAAGGGCCTGCGTTTTCTACAAAGGCAGAGTCACGCCTTTATAAGGGCTGGGGCATGGATATTATAGGTATGACAAACATGCCTGAGGCAAGGCTTGCAAGGGAGGCAGAGATCTGCTTTGCAACCGTAGCCTTTGTGACTGATTATGATTGCTGGCACGAGGAGATAGTTACCATTGAGATGGTGATAGAGAATTTGACCAAGAATGTAGATGCAGCAAAGAGGCTAATTAAGAAAGCAGCCCCTGATTTGGCAAAGAAAAGGGATTGCCAGTGTGCTGAGGCATTGAAATATGCCATTATAACAGATAGGAAATTGATGCCTGAAGATACTAAGAAGAAATTGGATATTATAATAGGGAAGTATATTTCATAATTCCAAATGACAAATTTGGCATTGGGAATTTGCCCGCTGCTTCGCAGCGAGGTCTCGCCGAAGGCGGAGAATTCATTTGGATTTTGTCATTTGACATTTGGATTTTAAGGAGCGTTTTTAACATAGGATAAAAATATGGATTATAAGAAGACACTGAATCTGCCAAAGACTGATTTTCCAATGAAGGGCAATCTGCCTGCCAGGGAACCTATTATGCTCGCAGATTGGGAAAAACAGGATATTTACGCAAAGATCAGAGATAAGCGTAAGGGCGCAAAGAAATATGTGCTCCATGACGGGCCGCCTTACGCCAATGGCAATATCCACATAGGGCATGCCCTGAACAAGACCTTAAAGGATATAGTAGTGAAATTCAAGACAATGCAGGGATTTGACGCGCCTTATGTGCCTGGCTGGGATTGTCATGGCATGCCAATCGAGCACCAGCTTTTTAAAGAGATAAAGAAGACAAAACATGATGTGGACCAGGTGAAGTTCAGGAAAATGGCGCGTGAATTTGCAATGAAATACGTAGGCATACAGAGAGAGGAATTTAAGAGACTGGGCATATTTGGGGACTGGGACAACCCATACCTTACACTAGATCCACAATACGAAAGAGAAGTAATAGCAAGCTTTAACAAGCTGTTGGGAGATGGGTATATCTACAGAGGCCTTAAGCCAATAAACTGGTGCGCAAGATGTGAAACAGCGCTGGCTGAGGCAGAGGTAGAGTATGAAGATCACCTTTCACCGTCGATATACGTGGAATTTAAAGTAAAGCCTCGAGCCTCGAGCCTTGAGCCTCGAGGCTTTTTAGTTTGGACAACCACGCCATGGACACTTATTTCAAACGTTGCTATTGCAGTACACCCTCAGCTGGACTATGTAGAATTCAAGACAGACAAGGACGAGGTATTTATTTTTGCAAGTGAACTTTTGCCAAAGCTGGAAGAAAAGTTTAAACTAAAGGGAAAGGTTGTAAAAAAGGTTAAGGGCAGCCAGCTCGAGAACAATATCACAAGGCATCCATTTTTGGGTCGTGAGTCAAAAGTAGTTTTAGCGGATTTTGTCTCAAACGAAGAAGGCACTGGTTGTGTCCATATAGCGCCTGGTCATGGCCAGGAGGATTATGATGTTAGCTTAAAATATAACCTGCCAGTCATAATGCCTGTCGACGACAAAGGCAGGTTTAAAAAATCCAGGGACTATGAGATCCCTGATTCCATAGCCGGCAAGAATATCTTTGACGCAAATAAGGAGGTCATCAGGATCCTGAAAGACAAAAATGCGCTTATGTTTTCAGAAGAGACGCAGCATTCTTACCCGCATTGCTGGAGATGCAAGCAGCCGCTTTTATTCCGCGCAACAAAACAGTGGTTTGTAGGCGCAGACAAAAACAAACTGCGCTCAAAGACCCTGAATGAAATAAAAAAGATAAAATGGGTGCCGGCCATAGGAGAAAAACGCATCTCGAGCATGATAGAGCTAAGGCCTGACTGGTGTCTCTCGAGGCAGCGTTATTGGGGCGTACCTATACCTATATTATACTGCGCATCATGCGATTCTGAGATAATTGACAAAAAGGTGATGAAGAACATAGAAGAGCTTTTTGAGAAGCATGGCTCTGATGTCTGGTTTTCAAGCGATGCCTCAAGATTTGTCCCTAAGGATCTCAAATGCCCCAAATGCAAGGCCATGGAGTTCAAGAAGGAAATGGATATACTGGATGTCTGGTTTGAATCAGGCGCCAGCCACCAGGGCGTCTTGAAGCTCAGAAAGGATCTGGGCTTTCCTGCTGATTTATATCTGGAGGGCAGTGACCAGCACAGGGGGTGGTTCCAGACCTCGCTTCTAATAGGCATGGGCGTAGTGGGCGCAGCGCCTTTTAAAAATGTCCTGACCCATGGTTTTGTCGTCGACGGAGAAGGAAAGAAGATGTCCAAGTCAGCCGGCAATGTGATTGCGCCGCAAGAGGTCATTTCCAAAAAGGGCGTGGATGTATTGAGGCTGTGGGCCAGTTCTTCGTCTTATTTTGATGACGTAAAAATATCAGAAGAGATCCTGCAGCGTACAGTCGACTCATATAGGAAATTTAGAAACACTGCTAAATTTTTACTGGGGAATCTGTACGACTTTGACTATGAGAAAGACGCATTGAATGCAAAGGACATGCTCGAGATAGACAGATGGGCTTTATCGCGCATAAACACTGTCTTAAAAAATGTCACAAGCGCCTATGAGAGGTTCATGTATCATGAGGTTACAAGCTGCCTCTATAGATTCTGCATTATTGATATGTCCAGCTTTTACCTCGACATTTTAAAGGACAGGCTTTATACATTTGGCCGCAGGTCAAAGGCGCGGCGCTCAGCCCAGACAGCTATCTATAGGATTATGGATGTATTGGTAAGGTGTCTTGCGCCCCTGATCCCATTTACAGCAGAGGAGATGTACCAGCATTTTATGGGCAGGGACTCTGGATCAGTGCATGCCGAGGAATGGCCGAAATTGGATGAAAGGTTTATTGATGATAAGTTAGAAGAATCGTGGAACAGGCTTAGGCAGCTGAGGGAGAAGGCCTTAAAGGCGCTGGAGGAGAAGCGGGCCAGCAAGGTTATTGGCAGTCCACTCGACGCAAAAATAAAGCTTTACATAAAAGATGATTCAGAGTATAATTTTTTGGCTCAGTATTTAAACGAATTGCCAGCTCTTTTTATAGTTTCGCAGGTGGAATTAGAGAAGGCAAAAGAAGACGCTATAGAGGTGGTCAAGTCAGATGGCGAAAAATGCAGCCGATGCTGGAACTGGAGCGCCTCTGTAGGAGAAGAGAGCGGGCATCCGAGCCTCTGCAAGAGATGCGTAGATGTGGTAGCCGAAGGGAGCTGGGTTTGTCATGAATAAAAGAGAGACAACTAAGTTTAAGAAGCAGCTGTTGGAAAAAAGGGAAGAGATGGCAGGCGATATCAATAGTATAGCCAAGGAAAATATGAAGTCCATTAAAGAGGCCTCAGGCGATCTCTCAGGATACAGTTTTCATATGGCAGACATGGCCAGTGACAGTTATGACAGGGAATTTAGCCTTAATATTGCGAGCGGCGAGCAAGAGGTTATCTATGAGATTGACGAGGCCTTGAAGCGCATAAAAGAGGGGAAATACGGGAAATGTGAATCTTGCGATAAGAAGATACCTGTCCGCCGGTTAAAGGCAGTGCCATACGCAAAGCATTGCATACAATGCCAATCCAAAGAAGAAAAAAACAAGCGCTGATTTCATTTGTCTCGATTTTCGCAATCCTTGTTCTTGACCAATCCTTAAAGTCATTAGTCCGCCTTAAGTTAGCAGTAGGCGAGTCTATACCACTCATCAATAATATATTTCACATCACATACGTGTCCAACACAGGCGCGGCCTTTGGCCTTTTTAAAAACAGCGCTGTTATTTTTATCATTATTTCAGTAGTCGCTATAGTGTTTATCGCAGGCCTTATTTTAAGGTCAATCAAGAGGGCTGAATTCATGGCCGATCCCATATTTGATTCAGGTCTTATCCTGATAATCTCAGGGGCTATTGGCAACCTGATAGACAGGCTGAAATTTGGCTATGTCATTGATTTTATTGATGTTAGGATATGGCCAGTCTTTAATATAGCAGACACCTCAATAACCATTGGAACCCTGCTTTTGATCCTTTCCTATGTGTGCCAGAAGCGGCCTGCCTAAATGACCCCTCGGGGAGTTTTTTCTTCTTATAGAGGGGTCATCCTGAGCAAAGCGAAGGATCTCTATAGATCCTTCAGCCCGGAGTTTACCCTGAGCGTAGTCGAAGGGGGCTTCAGGATGAGTGGTCGGAAAACACACCCGACCCCTCAATTGACAAACCCTAAAACATGTGGTATACTTTATATTGAATAAAGAGGAAGAGTTTTTTTATTCAGTCAAAGTAAAGAGATTTAAAAAGTTTTAAATGAGAGGCCAGGCCATGAGAGAGTTAGTGTTTAAGAACCTCACATCTGGTAATAAAAAGAGAAAAGACCTTTTTATCACAGAGACAGTAGAGAGGAACGGCCTAAAGACAGTCACGCGCAGGCACTCCATGTACATAGTCGGGGGGCACACCAGATTTGATAACTCAAAAGAAGTGATGCATTTTAAGAATGTAAATTCTATTGATACAAATAAGCGCCATATCTTTATCTTTAAGAAGAGAGACTCGAGGAGCAAAAAAGATATATTTGTCTGTGACGTAGTAGGGAGGTTTTACGCGGCTGTTAAAAATGACCTGTATTCGGTCGCGTTTAAACACTCTCTCGAGATAGATTTTTTCTGTACGGAAAGATGAAGCCCGTATAGCGAAACCTAGTTTCCTCCTTGGTTGCGTCTGCATCAATCGCTTGATGCAGACGCTTTTTGTTTGTGTGCCACGTAGCGCTATTTACCAATAGGTTAAAGTCCTATCAACACAGTTCCCACTTCGGGTGTTGTAGCTAACCGCAGGGTGTTTACCGCAAGGTAAAATCTGAAGAGCGAGTATAGCGAACATCCAGCCCGTAA
>JAHILY010000033.1 GCA_018896815.1 Candidatus Omnitrophota bacterium
CCATCTACATATAAAAACTTCCCTGTCAAAGGTGCTATGTTAAATATCCTTACGCATGCTACAAGTAGATATATAGAGGTAAGAAGGCTAAATACCTCCATTACCCGCCTAAACCTCTTAGGCGCGATAAGGACCAGGCATCCTGCTAATATTGAAACTAGGATAGGCTGTAATATTGTATTCATTTACTTATCACAAGTTAACACTACTGTCCAAATTAACTCTATGTCATTCCCGCGCAAGCGGGAATCTCGACGAGAAAAACTTTTAAATTCTAAGTTTTGGTTTTGCCTTTTTACTTTTAACTTTTTAATTTACTCCTTAATTTTTCCGTCTTTTCCTGCGATAGCCTAACCAAATCCTGTCCATCCATCAGTTTCTTGCCTGTCTTATAGTCCACAACAGCTGTTCGCTCTGTACAGCAGTAGCACGGGTCAACAGCAGCAAGTATTATAGTAGCGTCTGATATGGTCCCGCCTATAACTGCCTTCTTGTTAGAGGCGATGTTCATAAAGCTTGGCGCCCGGACCTTGTGCCAGGCAGGACTATTTCCTCCATCAGACATAATATAGTGAAATACCTCGCCCCTTGGCGCCTCATGCCTTCCAATGCCCTCTCCCGCAGGCATGTCTTTTATATTAAGGTCAATGTCTCCCTTTGGCATATTATCAAGGCACTGCAGTATTATATTTGTTGATTCATAGAGCTCTAATATCCTGACAACTGCCTTTGCAAAAACCCCTCCTCCTTCATGGGTAATCACCTTCCACTCGACCTTGTCATATGCTGCGTATGGGTCATCTTTTCTAACATCAATCCCCACGCCAGATGCCCTTGCAGTCGGCCCCACGACAGAGTAGTCATGCACATCCTGACGCGTCAATATACCTATACCTTCTGTCCTTGCCCGGATAATAGGGTCATCCAGGACAGCGCCTTTAAACATGTCAAATTTAGGGATTAAACTTTTCAATGTCTTTTTTATCCATGGAAAATCCTCTTCGTAAAAATCCCTTCGCACGCCGCCTGGCTTAAACATTGCATAGTGATTCCTGTTGCCAGTAATCCTCTCAAATATATCCAATACCGGCTCTCTATATCTCCATGCCCACATCCATACTGTATTATATCCTAAAAAGTGACCTGCAAGGCCTAACCATAAAAGATGACTATGAATCCTCTCAAGCTCTCCTACAATAGTGCGAATATACAAGGCCCTTTCTGGAGGCGTAACACCCAAGAGGTCATCAATGGCATTGGTATAGGCAAACGGGTGTGACGTAGAGCATATACCGCAGATCCTTTCTACTAGAAAGGTAACCTGGTCATAGCTCTTTGACTCAGCAATCTTCTCTATCATCCTGTGGTTATAGCCGATCTCAATGTCTATATCCACAACCGTCTCGCCGTCTACATGCAGTCTGAAAAACTCCGGCTCTTCCTGCAGCGGATGATACGGCCCTATTGGTATGATTTTGTTTGTTGACATATTTATTGGTCTTTCCTTAAAGGATAATTTCCCTTAGGCCAATCGTCCTTCAGAAGCAGATGCTTCAGATTCGGGTGGCCCTTAAAATTAACACCTAAAAGTTCGTGGATCTCTCTTTCTATCCACGATGCGCATTTCATTATAGAGGTGAGGCTGTCCACCTCAAGATTTGACTTGTCTAAAACAACCCGCAGGCTGATTATCAGTCCTATTTCATCAATTGAAAAATGATAGAGTATCTCGATTGCCTTTCTTATGTCAACGCCTGATGCGATCACAAACCTTACCTTTACGTCATTAAAAAGATACCTTGTTATCTTTGGCAATATCTCTTTCTTGATAGTGACATAGACGCGTCTCTCTGACCTATCATTAAGATCCAATAAATCCTTGCCAGCGCGTACTTTTATATTTTCTATTATCTCTGTCCGTGTCACTTGTCTCACTTCTTCCCCCTCAACTTACCGATCAATTTCACGATACCTAAAATCATTGCCTCTGGCTTGGGCGGACACCCTGGTATATAAATATCCACAGGCAGAACCGAATCTACTGGATCCGGGGTATTTGGTCCGTTTGCAAACATACCCTGGCCGCAGGCACAAGCGCCTATTGCAATAACTACGCATGGCTTTGCTGCTTGTTCGTAAACTCTCTTTACGCACTCAACTGCTTTTCTAGTCAAAGAACCTGTAACCAAAATGGCATCTGCATGTTTTATACTGCCAACGAGCATTATCCCGAATCTTTCTACGTCATACCGAGGAGTCAATAAATCCAGTATCTCGATATCGCAGTTATTGCAACTTCCACCTGCGCAAAGGTGGTAAACCCAAATAGATTTTGTCAATGCCTTTAGTTTAAGACTCATATTATTTTTTTACCACCCCCGCGGTGGGGGTGGTCTCTACATCCCTATCATAGCCAGCAATACCGCTATTATTGCCACAAATGTCATCTTTTTCCAGAAAAACCTAAGCGCCTGGTCAATCCTCACGCGAGGATTTGTGTTTCTCATAAGGATTATTATAACCAGGAGTACCACATACTTCCATATACTAAACCCACCCCAGAATACTGTGCTCAAGAATAAAGGCAGCGCAACCATGGCCATGATCTTTGTAAGCTTTAATATAGCAAGCAATATCCCTGAATACTCTATATATACGCCTGCCATTATCTCTGTCTCTGCTTCTGCCATATCAAATGGCACAAGCCCGAGTTTTGCCTGCATGCAAAATATTGCCACAATCATGGCCAGGAACCCAGAAATATTAGAGGCAAATGCGCCATTTGCTGCCTGAAAGGCAATGAGGTCCTGTAGTTTTAAAAGACCATTACTCTTAATAATAGGTACTACCAGAGCAAAGACAAAGGGCAGTTCATAAGCAAGGAGCAGTTTTATTTCTCTTGACGCACCTACAGCTGCCAAAGGATTTCCGCTTGCTGATGCCCCGAGTATCAACATGATCGAAGGTATTGTCAGTAAATACAAAATTACGATTAAATCACCTGTAAAACCGCTTGCGCCCAGTTCTAGATTAGCCAACCACAAAAACGTAGATGAGAGTATGACAGCGCTAAGCCCTATGAATGGCGCCATGAAAAAAACTGGCTTTGATGCGCCCTTTGGAACAGTAATCTCTTTTATGCTCAGTTTTACCAGGTCAATAAACGGCTGATACCATGGCGGACCCACCCTCCACTGCACACGGGCAGTGACCTTGCGGTCTATCCAGCTGGCAGCCAACCCCACTACTGCTGTAAATAGGAAACCTGGAAATATTATAAAGTTAAAAAGGTGTTTTAACATAATTTTTACGGGTGATACTTCTTCCATGGTTTTGCATGCACTGCAATATTTTTGCCTATCAAGAATATATCGTCTTTTTCTGATTCTTCTGCCTCGATAAATTTCACAGCCCCTTCTATAGAACAGGTCTTTGCGCAGATCGGGTCTTCTTTCTTACATCTATCCAGACACGCATCGCACTGAGATATTATATAAGGTATAGTCTCGATTGGTATCGTACCGAACGGGCACGCAAGGCTGCATGACTTACAGGATATGCAGCGCATTGTGTATCGCTTGATTACGCCATCCTCCTGTTTCTCCAGCGCCTCTTTCGGACACGCTGCCGCGCAAGGCGCCTCTTCGCACTTTCTGCAGATGTGCAAAAACTGGCCTATCTCCCTTAACCTGGTTATGCCATTATTGTCAGGATGATAGTAGTAGCTGCAGTCTGCTTTAGGCTCCTCGCAGCTATATAATTTCTCCAAATCAATGAATAATCTCTTCATGCTAGTCCCAAATCTCGTGTATATTACTTATCTTATCGTATCTGAATACAGGGCCGTCTTTACAGGCATAGTAATCGCCCATCCTGCAGTGTCCGCATTTACCTATACCACAGCTCATATTCTTTTCCATTGACAGGTATATCTGATCCTCTTTATAACCGACCTCTATCAGCTTAAACGTAGTAAACTTCATCATTATAGGCGGGCCGCACACAACTGCAACGCTATTCTTTAAATTTATTTTCAAGTTGTCCAGGGTAGTTGTCACAAGGCCCTCTTTACCCTTCCATTGGTCATCCTTTTTATCCACAGTCACCCTGAAATTTACTCTCTTGTCCAGCTTCTGCCACTTATCAAGGATGCAGTCTTTAAATATAATGTCAGATGGCGTCCTTGAACCACAGCAGAATAATACATCTTTATATTTATCTATATCATGCGCCAGGGCCAGAAAGAGCGCCCTGAGCGGCGCCAATCCCACTCCTCCGCCTACAAGCAGGATCTCTTTACCCTCAAATTCATTAAGAGGGTATTCTTTTCCATAAGGCCCCCGGAGCCCCACCACATCACCCTTTTTAAGCTCATGTATCCTGCCCGTTACCCTGCCTGCCTTCATTATTGTGACTTCGAGCTTACTCTTGTCATACGGAGAAGATGAAGGCGTAAAAGGCGCCTCTCCCATGCCAGGCACAGTCATCTCTATGAACTGACCTGCCTTAAAATGTAATGGCTTATCAGGCACAAGGGAAAATGTCTTTATAGTCGAAGTCTCGTCTATTACGTCCAAAATCCCTGTCTTTATTGGTACATATGGATTATCTATCATCATCTATTTTGCCAGGTTACTGAGTACCTCTCGTATGTCTATCTTGCCAGGGCATGCCTCAGTGCATCGCCCGCATCCTGTGCAGCCAAATTTGCCAACCTTCTCAGGGAAAAAATTAAATTTCTTATCAAAACGGTTTCTGAGCCTCTGCGCCAAAAGCTTCCGAGGGTTTGCGCCTCCCGCAACCATTGCAAAAGAAAGCAAGAGGCATGAATCCCATAATCTCAGCCTCTCAAAAGCGCCATCCTTCTTCTGGTCCTTTAATACAAAACAATGGCAAGCAGGACAGATCACATTGCATGCGCCGCACTCAACACATGTCTTTACTGTCTCTTCCCAGAGATTTGCGTCAAACTTCTTTTTAAAGAGACCTTGTATGGAATCCTTTGCTGGTATATCCTTTAACTTCACATGTTCCACGAGCTCGTCTTTTAATTTCTTTCTATTGGCCTCTTTTTTCTCTAAATAATGGCCCACAGTCTGAAACAACTTAGAATATTCCTTTATCACCTTTTCGCCCTTATCAGAACCCACCTCGGCCACATACCCGCTTTCTATCTCTGAAAGGTTTATATCAAACTCAACCGTAGGATATGGCATCACGCCTATTGCAACGCAAAAACAACTCTCTCCGTAACAGGTGCAATCACTGGAAATTATAAGCCCTTCGTCCCTCTTGGCTATATAAAAGGGGTCCTTAAAGGTATCCTGTTTAAAGACATAATCCATCACTGCCAATGATGCCAGATCGCATGACTTTGCGCCTATTATGGCTACAGGCCTATCTTTTTTTTCAGGGAGATTTCCAGGAAAGTACTCGCTTACCTTTGTGCGGGCAGGAAAATAAAAACTCTTTATGGTCTCTGTAGGCCTTATCTCTCCAATAATAGCATCTACAAGGCCTGCATCTCCAACCTTCTTATAGGATCTATTCCCCTCTGACTTTACAGGGACATAGACCCTGTATGTCCTGGAAAGAGACTTTGCGAGCCTGTCAAGATTTGGCCGGTTGATGAAATACGTGTCCAAGAAACTCTTCCTTCAATCAATACTTTGTGAAAAAAATCACAAACTGTGGACAAAATAAAAAGGGAAACTTAGCCTAAAATATAATACAAAGCTGGTTTTATGTCAAGATAAAATTTCAGATAAAATTTCAGAAATGCAGCTCCATTGCCCTTGGCGGACAGGCCTTGATGCAGAGCTCGCACGCAATGCACTTCTCATTATAAAACTCTACCTTGCGCGTCTTCGGGTCTACCACGAGCGCCTCTGTCGGACATATCGGTACGCATGCGCCGCAGTGTGTACACTTCTCTTCATTCCTCTTTATATCCTTTGAAAGCAGCTGAACCGACACGCCCAGTTTTTTCACATAAGAAATGGCCTTGTCAAAATTTTTATCCTCGCCTGTAAGTTCAAGCACAAGGAGCCCCTCTTCTTTAGGCGTGACATATGCCTTTAATATATTAAATTCCAGCTCATAATCCTTCACCATCCTATATACTATAGGCTGCTCTACCAGTCTATGGGGAAACTTAAGCACTATCCTTTTAGAAACCATACGCCCTCCACGCTAAGCTAATTCTACCTCACCTAATACTCCAAAATCTTTACCAAGTACTATCAGCGCACCCTTTATGCCGTCAATAGATATGGCAAAATCAAGGGCTGGCTTGATATCTCTGGTATTTTTTACCCTATTACACGCTGCTGTTGCAACTGCATCTGCCAGAGACGTTGACCCTGATATTATAACACACGCATCTGCTTTTCCAAAGCTTAAAGAATGCCCCACTGTCCCGGATGAGGTGCATATGCCAAGGGGTGTATCTTCTGGCTTTATCTTTATAAATAACTTGTTTGTCAAAGGCGACTCACCTGCAAATATTGCAACCTTTATTTCTGTGTCTGAGGCAATAAATATGTCTCCGCCATTCTCAACTATTATTTGCTTTGAATAAGGCAAAAGCCCTTTCCCTGTAAACTCACTAACTGCGCCTGCAACACCTGCCATTGGGCCTACATTGGCCTTGGCTGATGCAAGCAGCATATCCTTTACAATATCTGGCGCATTCTTATCCATGCTCAGGGGCTCGAGACTAGTCTTGAAATCAGGACGTACCTTTATATATGTCTCTATCTCATCTCTATACTTCTCGACAAGTTTCCCTGCGATTTCTTTTATATCCTTCTCAGCAGAGATCAAAAGATCAGTCTCCTTGACCTTGACCTCCTGTGTAATAAGCTTACTATCCCTTACCCACTCCCTATAAAACCTCTCCATAATCAAAACTCCACTGACTCTATTGAGATGCCTGCGCCTGCAATTACATCGCTGACCTTGCTCCTGCAGGCAGGACAGCCTGTCATACCTTGTTCAGGTGAAAATTCATGATTGCAATCCTTGCACCTGAACATTGCATTGGTCTTTTTAAAACAAAGCTCAGCCTCTTCAAGGCTCGTACCCTTTGCGCGCTCCCTGAAATGAAACTCAAAGTGCTCAGGTGTTACATGCTCTAACTCGCCTATAAGTATGTTGACCTTTTTAATCTTAGAGCCCTCGCGCGAGGCCTTTAACTTAGCCCTGATTGCATAAATTATATCATCCACAAGCCCAATTTCATGCATCTAATGAGCACTGCATCCGCCTTAGGCGGATGCATCTCCTATGATTAGCTTCTGTGAAGGTGCGAATTAATCCCGCTGAGTGTGCCAAAATTATGGAACAGAATTTTGGCACTGCTTACGAAGCGGGGTAGTTCGGCCTTATCCCCCCTGCTTTCATGCTGAAAGCATGAAGGGGGGATGGCCTCACTAACAAATCCTTGGAAACTGTTCTCCTGTCAACATATCTAAAATCCGAGAACCGCCAATCCTTGTCTTTAAATAAACCTTCTTACCCTTTTCTCTCTCAATCTCTCCTATAATACGTGCCCCTCTGCCCAGGGCATGCCTCTTAATGCGTGACAATATCCTTGATGCAGGCTTTGCAGAAACCACCAGGACTACCTTGCCTTCATTGGCCATATAAAGAGGCTCCAGCCCTAATATCTCACACAGCACCCTCACTGACTCTCTCACAGGCAAACTTTTTTCATCTATACCTATATTATAGCCAACTTCCTGAACTATCTCGTTCAGGGTTGTGGCCAAGCCACCCCTTGTTGGATCTCGCATGAACTTTATGTCTTTAGATATTATCGACGATATTAAACCATTCAAAGGCGCGCAGTCGCTATGGATCTTTGATTTAAACTTTAGCTCTTCTCTGGCAATAAGCACTGCTGCGCCATGATCTCCTATTGTGCCGCTGATAATAACCTTATCACCCGGCCTTATATGAGAACTCGAAATCCTTGCATTGTCATAGAGCTCTCCAATCCCAGAGGTATTTATAAAGATCTTGTCAGCTGCGCCTTTCTCAACGACCTTAAAATCACCTGCAACAACATAGACGCCTGCTTTTTTACAAGCGTCCTTTATAGACAACGTGATTCTCTCCAGATCGCTATAATCAAATCCCTCTTCTACTATCATGCCGCACGATAGATACATAGGTTTAGCGCCGCTTACACACAAATCATTGACTGTCCCGCACACTGCTAATTTTCCAATATCTCCGCCTGGAAAAAATATCGGACTGATCACGAATGAATCAGTGGTGTAGGCAAAATCTTTATTTTTTGCATGAATCAGGGCAGAATCCCCCAGTTTATTTAAAAAAGGGTTGTTGAGATTTTTTACAAACAATCCCTTTATAAGCTCATGCATTAATCTTCCGCCGCTGCCATGGGAAAGTGTTATCTTTTTCATCGTCTATACCTATAATATGCTGCGCACGTGCCTTCGCTGGATACCATGCATGCGCCCTGCGGATCCTGCGGTGTACACTTTTTAGAAAACAATTTACATTCTATCGGGGTCTTTATGCCTTTTAATACGTTTCCGCATATACATCCTTTGTCAGGCCTTGTCTTTACTTCAGGCAGCGAAAAGGCCTTTATGGCATCAAACCTTGAATAATCCCTGGACAATCTAAGGCCGCTCTTTGCTAATCTGCCGATCCCGCGCCACTCAGAATCTTCTACTGAGAATACCTTATCTAAAAGTGAAGCCGCCTTCTTATTACCACTGGACTTTACAACCCTTTTATACTGATTTTCTACAACTGATGCTTTTGATCCAATCTGCTCTATGAGCATCAATATGCCCTGCAGTACATCAAGCGGTTCAAAACCTGCTATTACGCAAGGTATGTGATATTTTCCTGCAATCTCCTTATAAGGCCCTGTTCCTATAATAGCGCTTACATGGGCAGGGCATAAAAAGCCATTTATGGCTACATCGGGATCCTTTGCAAGGATCTCCATTGCAGGTGGAATGAGTTTATGCCCAGAATATACAAAAAAATTCTTCAGGTTTTTCTTTTTTGCATAAGCCAGGCTTGCTGCCACAGTAGGCGAGGTAGTTTCAAAACCTACGCCGAGAAAGACTATTTTTTTATCGGTATTTTTCTCGGCCATCTGGACTGCATCCAGGACAGAATACACGATCTTTATGGATCTTCCGCCAGCCTTTTCTTTTTCCAGGCTTGAATACGAACCAGGCACCCGCATCATGTCGCCAAACGTTGTCAAGATTACATCCTGGAGAGCTGATATGGCTATTGCCTTGTCAATATACGATTTAGGTGTAACACAAACAGGACAGCCTGGCCCTGAAATAAGATTTATGTTCTCAGGCAGCATCTGTCTTATGCCAAATTTACATATGGACATTGTATGTGTGCCACACACCTCCATTAGATTCATGGGGCCCAGGCCCCTGGCCTTGTCAAATATTGCCTTTGATATATTATTTGCAATTTTATTATCTCTAAATTCGTCTAAGTATTTCAAGTGTTTCCTCTGCTTCTTTGGGATCAAGCCTCTCTATTGCAAAGCCCGCATGCACAATTACATAATCGCCTATCTTTGGATTGGTCAGGAAATTAATAGCTGCCATGCGCTTTACATTGCCTGCGCTCAGCATGGCCCTGTCACCTTCGATCCTTTCTATTTTCATTGGTATTGCTAAACACATATTATATCCCTGCGGCTATTGCAGCCTGGCCTAATGCAATATTACCGTCATGCGCTGGTAATCTCTTATGCAGATACACCTTAAAACCCCGCTCTTCTAGAAGCGGCCTTGTATTTTCTCTTAAATACCTATTCTGAAACACTCCACCACTCATACAAACCTTGATTATCTTATATTTTTTTCTCAATATAACGCAAACATCCTTTATCATATGACAAACTGCATTATGAAACTTTAGCGAAATCTCAGCCTTGGTCTTTTTATTCTGTAAATCACTGACAATACCCTTAATAACTGGTTTCCAATCTATAACAATAATCCCGTCTTCATTTTTATACTTAAAATCATATCTCTTCTTACAGCTGATGGCCGGTGGCTGATGGCTGATGGCTTTCTCCAGTTCCATCGCTGCCTGTCCCTCGTATTTCACCTCACTGCGTATGCCGACCATAGCTGCAACAGCATCAAAGAGCCTGCCCATGCTCGAAGTCAAAGGTGAATTTATACCTCTATCTATCATCTGCGCAAGAAGCCCCAATCTGTCCTTATCTAACCTGGTTAGAATCGGTAGAATCGGCAGGTTAGAAGTATAAAGATAGCTAAAGGCCATACGGCGGGGCTCTCTTATTGAGGCTTCTCCGCCTGGCATAGGGACATATTTTAGATGCGCTGCTCTCTTAAGGCCTTTAATAGCGCCTATAAAAAACTCTCCGCCCCAGACATTACCATCTCTCCCAAATCCTGTGCCGTCAAATGCTATGCCTATGACATTGCCTTTTATGGTGTTGTCGACGATATTACTGGCTATGTGCGCCTCGTGATGCTGAATCTCCTTCACTATAAGCCATGAGCTATGAGCTATGAGCTTCTTTGCCAGTTTAGTCGAAACATACTCTGGATGCAAATCACATGCAATGATCTCTGGTTTAATTTTCAATGCCTTTATCCTGTTTTCAAAAATCTTAAGGTCCTTCAGATTAGCTAAATCTCCGCCAGATTCTGAAAGATATGCCGCATCCCCTTTAACAAAACAAAGACTGGCCTTAGACTGCGCGCCTAGCGCAAGCACACTCTTCTTTCTTCGATTTACCAGCCCTATCTTAATATAATCCATCTTAGTTACTGAGCTAGATTATCTTTTGCTAAGCGGGAAACAAGGGTAAGTTTCTTGATTATGTCCTCTGTCAGATCCTGTGAAAGGGTACCCATTCCGCAGCTCGGTGTGAGTAAAGAGTTAGATAGCAGTAGATTCCGGGGAACTTTCTTTTTCTCCAGATTTCCTATCTCTTGCGTCAACCTATTAAAAAGAGACTCTTCCGTCTCTTTTAACACTGATTCAGACGTAGGGATAATCCCCCATGCCAGGATCCCTCCTTTTTTTAAAAATCCTGAAATCTCTTCCGGATATAACGAAAGGCCCTCTGCATAAGAATATGCATCGAAATTTATAATATCCACCCTTGTCTCTGTAAGTACTGACCAGTCTGTATTGCCGCAACAGTGTATGCCGCTCAATACGCCCTTAGATTTGATTTTGTCTATTACGGCATTGAGCATTGCTATCACATCCTGCTTCTGGATATTTACATAGCTTGAGCCAAAGCTTGTAAGGTATGGCTCGTCTATAAAGACAATAATATTTTTGCAGATCTCTTTTAGTTTATCTATTTGATATGCAGCCTTTATCTCCAAAAGCTTTATAAAGGCCTCCTTGAGCGTATCGTTATACAAAATGGATTTACCTTTTTCATCGACGAGGCCAAGGCCAAAACTCACAGGGCCCGTAACATGGCCTTTTATATAATTAGGCTTATATTGTCCTGCTATATCCAGGAATTCATAAAAACCCTGCGCAAAATCCTTGCCAAGCCCAAATGATGTATAATCATTTGAGAGATAGGCCTCAAATATCCTGCCAAGGCCCTCACTTAAGTCCTTGGTTGTGTCTATGTAAACCTTTTTCTTGTTTTCATCTATAATAAGTGCGGGCAATCCGCTGGCATACTGGACATACATATTTTCCTTAAAACCCCTCTTTGGAAGCTGCGGCCAGAATGGTATGTCAAATTTCGCGCACACTTCCCTGGCGCTCTTGACCGGGTCAAGATATGGCAGGCTCCCTATCCCTGTTGTGAGAAATCTCTCTTTGATCTTCATAATCGTTTATTCTATCACTTTAATAAAACAGGGTCAATCACAGGCTATTTTCCTTAACCATCTCACCCTTCTTTTTCTTCTATTCCTACTATAGCGCATTATGCCTAAGACCTTAACTCCTGTAAGCTCCTCTATTATAGAAGGATTTGTCCTCACAGATATATCGTTTTTTATCCGGATGGCATGATTAAATATAACGCCTGCTATCTTTATATTTTTTTTCTTAAGCAGCTCTATTGTCATAATAGTGTGATTTATTGTCCCGAGGCCTGGCCTTGCGATTATGACCACAGGAAGTTTCATCTTTAATATCATATCCAGGACGTAAAATACCTTTTTTCTGTTTTTGCATACAGGTACCATTAAACCGCCAATACCCTCTACTATCATGATGTCATTAATTGAACTTAATTTTCTAAATCTCTGAAGGATAATGTCTTTGTCTATTTTTTTTCTTTCAAACCTCGCAGCCACAAGCGGGGCAAGGGGCAAGTCAAGCCTTACTGGATTTATATATCTTATTGGATCAGGCGAAGATGATTCTCTTTTCAAAATCACAGCATCTTTGCTGGCGCCTGTTGCTACTGGCTTCATGACACCTACCTTCAGGCCCTTTTTCGACAAAGCCCTTGCAAGATAGGCTGCTACTTCTGTCTTTCCTGCGCCAGTATCAGTTGCTGTAACAAAGAACCCTTTCATGCCTTAACCTCTTAAATGTCTCTACAGCTCTATCAATATGTTCATCAGTATGTGTTGCCATCAAAGATGTCCTTATCCTGCATTTATTTTTAGAAACCGTCGGCGGCCTTATGCCTGGCGCAAAGATCCCCATCTCGAACAATAACCTGGATGCATTTACAGTAGAGTCAATGTCCTTTGTCAATATGGGAATAATCTGTGTCTCAGAGCCCAATGTATCATAGCCTAGTTCCTTTAATGAGGTGCGGAATTTTTCGACATTGGCCCAAAGTCTTTCTCTTGGCCCCGTGTCTCTTTGAGCTAGCTCTATTGCCTTTAAACTACCTGCGAGTATTGCAGGCGGCAATGCGGTAGAATAGATAAAAGATCTTGCCTTGTTTCTGATATAATCTACTAAATTTTTAGAACCTGCGATAAATCCTCCTAAGTTTCCCAATGCCTTGCTCAGTGTCCCCATCTGAATATGTATGCCTTTTTTTATTCCAAAATGTCCAGAGGTGCCTTTGCCGTTTTTACCCAGGACACCTGTAGCATGGGCATCATCCACCATCAAGATCGCATCAAATCTCTCTGCTATCCTTACTAACTCTGGTAACGGCGCTATATCACCATCCATGCTAAAAACACCGTCGGTAATAATGAGTTTTCTCCTGTATCCCGTGCTGTTTTTTAATATATCTTCCAGTTTCTCAAGATTTTTGTGGGGATAAACTCTTAATATCGCACCACTCAATTTCGCGCCATCAATAATGCTTGCGTGATTCAGCTTGTCGCATATGAGGATATCGCCCTCTCCTGCGAGCGCGCTTATGGCCCCGACATTTGCCATGTATCCTGTTGCAAATACAATGCTTGTCTCAGTACCCTTAAACTCAGCTATCTTTCTTTCGAGCTTCTCATGCAGGGACATGTTTCCAGAGATAAGCCGCGACGCAGATGAAGATGCGCCAAATTCCTGAACTGCCTGTATTTGCGCCTTGATTACCTCTGGGTGGCTGGCAAGACCAAGGTAATTATTTGAGGAAAGGAGCACAAATTCCCTGTTGTCAATAATCACAGTGGGTCCCTGCACACTATCAATGCGCTTCATCTCTCTGAAGAGCCCCTGCCTTTTAAGACTTTGCAGCTCTTGCTGTAATAGCAAATCTAGATTGATCATATAAATCAATTATACTTTAGCTTGGATTTTTATTCAAGTGAAGTTGGATAAATAATATAAAGGAAAAAACCTGGGATTGTTTTTATAAATCTTGCGAGGTATTGTTGGAAGTTCTGGTATTAGAAAACCCTTAAACGTCGCAAAAGTCCAAAGTTCCTTTTTCTCTCTCCGTCTATAAATCTATGCCTTAATGTCGCATATGTATTCTTAACTTATTCGGTCTCGAATGCCTCATCCATGCTTCTTTTGCGTCATTTAATGCAGACTATGCTCTAATTTTTCTGACAGCCAGAGTTTAATTAACGCTGTTCGAGCAACGCCTATCTTTTCTGCTTCCTTATCTATCTCCATCAAAAACTCGGCTGGGAAATCTATATTGACTCTCTGCACCTTCTTATTTACCTGTGCTTTCTTTTGATCAACAAAATATCCCATATCTTCCCCCCTATCGAATCTTTCATCAAAATTCTTGGATGTTATTTTCTTATTTGACTTTTTCATGGTAAATCTCCTTTTCCTTATCTCTACTCTTTCTACAAGAGATTATCCTTATCTTCTTGCTTCTAATTGTAAAAATACACGAATGTAGATCTTCTTTTATTCTACCTATAATCATGCGCCTTTCTTCGCCTTTAGTAATCGCAGGCAAAATCACATTATCCACTTCCCACAAAACCTTAGCCTCTTCAAAATCTACACCATGTTTTTTCTTGTTTGCCTCTGCCTTACCTATATTATATTCAAATTCCATATTAAAATTATACCATATTTATTCATTTTTGCAACCTAAATTAAAGTTATAACATTGTAACTAACATGTCAATAGACAAATCATCTCAATATCATCGGCATAAAGTCTGTTGAGCCGAATATGCCGTGTATCTTGTGTTTCTTGAGCCACAGGGCTCGTTTTAAGTATCCAAGCGCAGGGCCTACTACATTGGCTGCCATCGATGTTTCATCTCCGAGTATAAACCTGTGACTGGACTTTTTCCCTTCGAATGTCGTACCAGTAAGTGTCATTGTAGTAGAGACTGGTTTCTTAGCATGCCTGGTATCCATTACACCGCCCACAGAAACCTTTTTCAGAGAATCGATAACACCTGTGTTCTTGAGGAGGATATCGTCTGCGTGCTCCATATTGCGCAATACAAGTTTCCCATCTGTCCTATTAAGCAGCCTATCCACGTCTCTATCTGTCATCCTCTTTGCCCTATTAACTGTATAGCCTGGCAAATGAGCAATATCCTCCCTGATAGTCGCCCTGTATGCATTCCAGTTTGAAATACCAACTCCCCACCTTATATTTACATCCTCGACCTTTATAAATGACTGGGCAGCAAGCACTGCTGCGGCTGATAAAAGCCCTGGCGTTGCGCCGCACCCAGCTATATATACACTTTTGTTCTTCTTTAAGGAGCTATCCAATTTCATCATCAATTTAATTGCAGTGGTGCGCTTCAAGGCGCAGGTATATACGCCGCTATACCCTGCCTTTATAAAGCGCTTTACTACACCGGGGACAAATTCGTTTGGCAAATTAGGGAGCGCCGCAAATATTCCTTCAAACTCATCCTTTAATCTGATAATCTCACCTATTGAATCCTTGGACGGCTTTAATCTATCCAAATCCTTCAAGCTTATGCCTTTCTTAGAATACAAATATCCTCCAGAATTACAGATCGCAACCACCTTTGCCTCTTTTTTCTTTGCCACAATCTCTAAGCATGCCTTGCCTAAGCCGCCTGCGCCGAGTACTGCAATTTTTATCTTGTCCATAAAAACCCCCCTTTTGATAGAATAACTTTACACTTGAAGATTGCAAAAGTGTAAAGTCATTTTACCTCAAATCCCAAGTCTTTAACCATTTGCAAATCCTCTTCCACAGAGCGGCCTGGCGTAGTAAGGTATCCTCCTATTATCATGCCATTGGCGCCGGAGGCAAAGGCCTTTTCCTGCATATTACCCAGCGCATATTCCCTGCCGCCTGCTATCTTTATAACTGAGCGCGGCAAAATCAATCTAAATACAGCCACTGTCTTTATAATATCCAGCGGCTCAAGACGACTGACAGCCTCGAGCGGCGTACCTTTTCTCGGATTTAGAATATTTATAGGCACGCATCTAATATCCAGCTCCTTAAGCAAAAATGCAAGGTTTAATCTTTCTTCAGGCGCTTCGCCAAGGCCTATTATGCCGCCAGAGCATGGCTCTACCCCGAGATCCTTAAGCATGCGAACAGTATTTAATCTATTATTAAAACGGTGCGTGGTGCAGATATTCTTATAAAAATCCTCTGATGTCTCCAGGTTATGATTATATCTATCGATCCCCAGTTTCTTCAGATCCTCTATCATGGCCTTTGTAAGGCCGCCTAAAGAACAGTCTATCTTTATTCCAATCTCTTTTTTTATGCGGCCTATTGCCTTTTTTATTCTCTCAAATTCCCCGCTGGTCGGCGCTTTTCCGCTAATGACAATGCAAAAATTTGTAGCTCCATTTTCTTTGGCCTCTCTTGCCGCTGAAACTATTTTCTCAACGCTGAGAAGCGGATAAGTCTCGCAATTTGTCTTATATCTTGAAGACTGGGCGCAGAATTTACAATCCTCTGGACACAGCCCGCTCTTTGCATTTATCAAAGAGCATAGATCTATCCTATTGCCGCAGAAACGCTTTCTTATGGTATTGGCTGTTTCTGCAAGGGAATCTAAATCATCGCCCTCCGCAGCCAGTAAGGCCTTTGCCTCTTCAAATGCCAATTCCTTGCCAGCTAATATTCCATCAAGAATAGACTCTATCATATACCCTGTACACCGCGTAGGTGCGCACCGCGCACCTACGCGGTGGGTAGTGTCAGGCAGGAACTTCGCTCTATTAATTCAGGCTGGAGTATTATCTTCTTATTACCTTTTGCCTTTCCTGTAATAATCTTATAGAGCGCCTCTGTTGCAATAACAGCCATCTCATGCAAAGGCTGCCTCATCGTAGTTATCGGGACATGGGAAAAGCGCAAGGCCAATGGATTGTCGTCAAACCCTATTACAGAAATATCCTTCGGCACGCTGACGCCGCTTTCCATGCACACCTGCACTACGCCTACGGCCATTTCATCGCTTGCCGCAAATATAGCTGTGGGCGGGTTCTTTAATTTCAATAATTCCTTTGTGGCCTTTATAGCAGAATCTCTCCCGAAATCCCCATATTTTACATAGCTGTCTTTCTCGTCTATCTTTTTCTTTCCAAGCCCCTTTATATAGCCATTTAACCTGTCTATGGCAGCCTGGGTCTTCAGTTCCCCGGTTATGGTGGCTATCTTTTTATGTCCCAGCTTAATAAGGTATTCCACGGCCTTGCGGGACGCATTAAAATTATCTATGGCAACGCAGGTAACAGGCAGGTCATTTGTAAGATAATTCATAATAACACACGGCAGGCCCTTCTCCAGGACATTGTCCACCTGGTCCTCATTTCCTATAATATCAGAAAATATCACGCCCTCTACAGCAGATGAATTCAGAAAACTGTCTCCGCTCGTGATGTGTAAAAGCAGGTCCAGCTTTAACTTTTCAACTGCATGGCCTACTCCCTGTAAAATCTGAAGCGCATAGAAGGAATGGAATATATCCGCATACCTGGGTACGACCAGGCCTATGGCGTTATTGCGCTTTGCAGCAAGGCGCTGCGCGCTGACATTAGGCCTGAATTTAAGCTTTTTTACAGCGGCCTCAACCCTTGCCTTGTTTGACCTCTTTACAGTGGACAGCTTATTCACGACCCTTGAAACAGTGGCTATTGAAACCCCGGCCTCTCTGGCCACGTCTTTAATATTGGCAATCTTATTCATTTTAATATCCCGCCTTTCTGACCCAGGATGCCTGCCGTCACAAATATAAGAAGATTTTTCCTTTCGACATTATCCTTGTTTTTCTAACTGCTGCTGCAGAAGGCTGCGGATTTGCTTAAGTAAATCTATTATCTGAATATTCTGATAATAAAGCGCTCTCAGTTGTGTAGTTGTGTAAATGCTATCTGGCGATACCAGGTCAGGAATAGCGCGCATCTCCTTCAGAATACCCTGGGCCTCTTTTACCCTTTGTTCTGCCTCTTCTGCTTCTTCTTGTGCAAAAACCAGTCCACAGTCCATAATCCACAGTCCATGGATTAATATGAGTAAGATTGTTATTTTTCTAATCATAGCTTATTTTCTCCTTTTTTATTCGATCCAAAACATAAAACTCGGCTCGGCCACGAGAGACTCCTCTGAATCCTTATACTGACCTTTTACTGTTACTATCCCGGCGCCTTTTAAAGTATATGTCCCGCCGCTGCGATTGAGTATAGCTACCAGAGAACCTGAGCCAGGTGAAATTGTGCCAAAGATAAAATTGTTGCTGGTTAGAGTTATAGCCTCATTGCCCCCAATGGTAACTGATTTAGCATTAAAGGTTTCAGTGCAAACTACTGAGGCGCCATCCGTATCAATCAAGGCCTCATCCGCGCTTGTTGGCGCGCTGGCAGGAGACCAATTGTCGTCATCTGACCAGCTAGACCCGTCCCCTGCGCCGCTCCAGTTCTTCTCTTCTGCGTATCCAATTGAAATAAATATGAAAGTAATGCATACCATGACAATAGAAGCTGATATACGCTGATATCTACGCTGTAAAATCGTAGAAGCGGATATACGCGGATATCTACGCTGATTTACGCTGATTTTTTGCACGAGCGGCATCGTAAACCCTCCGTTTAATCTCTAATTCTTTACTACCAAAGTTTACTAAAAAGTCCGATTTATATGATGAACCTCTCAAGTAATACCGGAATTGTCGTTCGTCTTCTTTTTTCTGCGTATATCCGCGTTTAGTTCCGCGTGAATCAGCTTCTATGCTTTTATCAGCGTAAATCAGCGTTTTGATCAGCGTTGATCAGCTTCTATGCTCTATCACGGCCTGACAAATAGCCCTGCCCCTTCAATATCCATCTTTGTAACCTCCAACACAACCTCATCCTCTAACATAACAAAATCCTCTATATCCACATCATCATCATAGTCATAAAACCCATTCGCGCCGAGTGTGAGGAAATTTAACCCTGCATCTATGCTGGTCCTCGGATATTCAGTATAGACAACATGCTGCGGCGGATATTCTACAGTATAAGATTCGATCTTTGGTTTAGAACTTCCGGCCCGGCTGAAAACAATTTTTACGCGCCATACTTTTCCAGACCTGGGCGTTGCCTCAATTTGCAGCTCATCTCCGCTGGTAACCCCTGAAATATTGGTCAACAAAAGCGTATGGATATTATGACTATCTGGAATAGGGATCCGGGTCCCCTTCCTCAAAGCCAGATAGCCTGAGCGCATAGGCGCATTGCGCAGGTTGATGAAACTGACAAGGTTCTGGGTATATTGTCCCAACTCTACCTCCATATATACTTCTATGCCTGTAATCATATTGAGGTCTCTATCATCCACCCATTCAAAGTCAGTTATTAAGTTATTTGCATTATCGTAATAATGTAACCTCATATTAGTTATCTTTACATCAAACGGATTTCTGGAGATATTTTCTATTCCCTCTGTATCCTCTGAATAAACCTGTTGCGCCTCTGGATCCCACGAGATTGTTTGGACTACATCAGGGTTTGCCCTTGGGTCAGGATGATATATGAAACGCAGATGGTTTCCAACCTGAGCAGCAAGGCCCAGCCTAACCTGCGAGATATTCGCATCCTCTGATTCCACCAAACTTACAGGCATAAACTGGTATTTTCCAGATTCAGATAGTTTTATCTCGCCAATTGGGACTGCTGCCCCAGGTTTAATCCTGCGGTTTAATGTATAAATAAAACCCATGGCAGCAACCGAATGGGTATCATCGGTCCATGGCGGCACAAATTCAACCTTATTTGTGCCAGCGGCCATAATCTCTAAACTGTCTCGCAGTCCATAAACCGCAGCGGTCCCGCTTAGCACCTCATCCATAACTTCAGAAAGCACCTTCTGTAAAGCCAGCTGGTCGCGTGAATACCCCCAGCTCTCAAGGGCGGTATTTAAACTAAAATATACCGCTGCTGTTATTACCGTGGCTATGGCAATCGAAAGCAATAGCTCTATTAACGTAAAACTATTAGAAGCTGATATACGCTGATATCTACGCTGATATACGCTGATATTTGGTACGGGCCTTCTCATATATACGTCTCCTAATCTCTAACTTTTTACCTCCAAAATTTATCAGAAATCCTAATTTAAATTCAGAACCTCTAATGTAATGCCAAAAACGCTTTTCGTCCTCTTTACCTAAGAATGGTGTTGCCTTTATCTCAACTATTATGGCATCAGCTATTATAAAGTCAGGGCGATATACACCGACCTTCTCTCCTTTGTAAATGACATCTATTAACTTTTCATCCTTAAATGGTAATCTTCTCTCCTTAAATTCCTTGGCTAATGCTTTATGATAAATAGATTCTTTATATGCTGAGCCAAATCGTTTCCATACTTCAAAACAAGCTCCTCGTATCTTGTACGATTCCTTCTCGTATAAAAAATCATCCACTCTCTTCATCAGCGTTCTTCAGCGTTTAGTTCAGCGTAAATCAGCTTCTATGTTTTTATAGTCTTTGATCTCCCGCCACATCAAACTTCCAATGCCGGTCTTGGCAATCCGTCCAAAGGTCACTGTCCCCTTCTTTATCTTAAAATCATATAGTGATTTAGGCGCTATAGCAACCATCTCTGCCTGGGTATTACTCACTAAAATCCTGGCTACTCCTTTATTAAATGTAACCGGATTCTGGGTTGCAGATGAAGAGGAGCTGGAATTATCATATTCCTCCTGCAAACCAACCTGCATGGTAAGCTCGTTCTCAGATGTAATAATATTCCCTTCCTCATCCACCAATTGAATTAGAACCTCAGTAGTACCCACTGGCGCAAAAGTGGAAACCACCTGAATGGTTGCCTGTCTAACCTCTATTTTTGGGCTCTCGCCTTTTAATTCACCTCCCTCGTCTTCTGCTGCTACTGCATAGAAACCAGGGGAATCCGCACTTATAAGAAATGTCTTTCTGCCCTGATCCACTTCCATAAATTGATACTCCCCTGGAAGATCTAATCCTAAAGTAGAACTTATATTTATTTTGCCCTGATAATTTGGTATTGGATTTTTCTCTTCATCTATCACAGAAATGGAAATCTCAAAAGTCTCTCCAGTATAGAAAAAGTCCCGCTCAGAAGGCGGAGACTCAAGTTCAACCAAGAGCCCGCCGGGAACAAAACTTACCACTTCGCTCAATCCAGTCTTTGCCGGATAGGCCTCATCATGTGCCTTAATCTTTATGGCGCCCCAGCGATTATATTTGACATTGACTTCTGCCAGTCCATCCTGAAATCCCCCGGCGCTTATAGCCTGAGGCGTAATTGCCCCTCCAGAAACCGTATCTGGTGAAATATAGACTGGGGAAAGCGCTGACGGACCCTGGTAATTAGGGGCAATCCTGCCCTGGGCATTAAGGCCGCTCACACCCACCTGAAAAGCCCTATTAACCACCTGAAGGCCATCAGCTGAAACACTGAAACCTGCAGGAATAAACAAAACCTCACCCGAGTAACCAGTCTTGGACGGCTCTTCCTTATCCTGCGCTATTACTTCAATAATGCCGCAATCAGGATACAAAAGCTCAAGCTCAATCCTTCCTTTGTTAAACCCAAACGCATTATCCGGTGTAATCTGCATGGCGCCGCTATAAGGCGAGATATAATTTGCTAAAATCTCTATTTCGCCATTGTATAGTTCATTAACCTCACCATCATCATCCTTGGCGATAATCTCTACATTAAAATATTCACCTGCTACCTGTGGTGTAATAACCACCACATCAAAATACGCAGGCATAGATATAATCTTTGCCTGCTGGAATGCCTCTTCCCAGCCGCTGTCCGGATATTCATTGGCAGTGATAATTGGCGTCCCTATCTTGGAATCTTTATAATAAAAACTTGCCTGCTGGGCATTTTCAGGGATAATAACCTGGTTTATGGGCTTCCATTCATCCCTCTGTAAAGAAAATTCTCCTTTGTCCGAAGATGACCTGAGCTCCAGCGTGACATCGCGCCAGGCAGTCTGGGGCTCAGAATAGGAATTCTGCAATTGCACTGTAACAGGGTTTGATGGCTGGTCCTGCATTAAGGCCTGGGACGCTGTAATCATCTCCAGCCTATCTATAAAATGCACAACCAGATCATCTATATAGGAATCATCTGTCCGGGTAATATTATAAACACCTTCAAAACCAATCTGACTTAATGAATTAATATTAGAATCAATAAAATTGAGATTCTCCTTATCAGGAATAAATCCAACCTCGGGAACCGCTGCGTTTTCTATATAAATGTTGTAAAGATGGGCTGCAAAATTCAATTTCAATATGATCCGATACCATTCTCCCGCGGTGAATGTCTCACCAGTATCCCTCCAGGAGGAGCCTGTAGAGGCATATATCTTTCCTGTGTAGTCAAAGTTCACTGCGGCAATCTTACCAGATGGAACGCTCCTTGCCTTGGCGCCAATACCCGGATTTACAATGAACTCTAACCAGCAGGGAGAAAGGTCTCCATAGGCAGCGCTGCGAGAGACATTGGCTGCAGGTGTAGCGCCAACTAACTCAAGGGCCTTACCGCTTCCTGTATAAGTAGTAGAATCCTGGGCTATTGCGCTTGTCCCCTCACCCTGGTCCACGATCCAGGAATCAACTCCATTTATAGTGGCATCATCCTGCCTGGTGTCAAAGTTCTCCTCGTAGGTATCGATGATGGCTGCATGAGCGATGTTGACACTAAATACCGCCAATATTAACACTAATATCCACGAAATCCTTCTCATCTTTTATTTATCCGGGTGATCCGGCTCGCCGAGCCGTCAGTTTATTTTTCTTTCTTTTCTTTTTATAGACTACGTGCAATGGAAAAAACTCAAAATAATCTTCTTCGTCAAACCATGCGCATTTGAAGTGGTACAGCCGCAATGCGGTTAAGCGGCTCAGGGCCAATGCATAAATCGTCAACTGCTCGATTGGCTTCTGTTTCCTGGCAGAAGGTTTATAATCCAAAATATGGATCATACCATTCCTGATTTGCAGCATGTCAATATGCCCGGTTATTATTTCATCATCTTTCAGTGTAATTGGAACAATAAAATTTAGTGAATTTTTATAATGCGAAATATCATCTTTATCCAGCAAAACCGGCACTTCTACAGCCACTGTCACCGAATCATTAACCAGCATAAACTCCTGTAGAATTTGATGCCGCAGTTTATTGTTGGTTACCGCCTGCAGGACAAAATTGGTATTTCTTGTCGCTGCGTTTGTTTTTGGGCTTATTTTTACTTGATCGAGATTAAAAATATCCTTGTACTCTGAGGCGCGAAGCTGACTTTCTTTGAAAATTTGATGGGGGCATTCGGCAACAATCAATTCCAGGAAATCCCGTAACGGCCTAAATCTATAATGCTTAAAATCTTCGTTTAAGATTAGATCGGTTTTTGCGCGATGGTACTTAAAATCGTAAATCTGGTTATGGAAGAGCTTAGATTCAACTAACATGTCGCGTTTATCATACTTTTTATCAATAAACTCGCGCATTCTTTGAAAGGGGATGTATTCCTTGAAATCCTTTAACCAATTGGAAATATTCTGAAAACTAAGAGGGATACCATATTTTTCACTGACATTTTTTGCAGTTTCTTCAAAGGTATTTAAACGGTTATAGAGGCTAATGGACTCGAGTATAATCCGCAATGGAAATGTTTTATGTTTAGTGGCCCCGGGCGTAAATTTTTTATCGCAATTCTTGCAATAATATACCTGGGCAGTTTCATATTTTTTCTGCCTCTGCCCTTTTTTGATAAGTTCTCTCCCCTGGCAAAAAGGGCAAGTGGTGATATTTTTCTCCTGGGTAATATCTTGTTTATCAAACAACATCATCGTTTCTCGAACAGCCTGCACCACGCATTTTTTAAATTTAAAATCTTGGTGCGCTGTCTCTGGTATTTTTTTAAAATTTCAGTCAGGGCCTCGGACCTCTCGCGGGAAACCCCCGCCTGCCCTGCTGGCGGGCCCACAGCGTTCAATGTGGTTACCAAAAAATCGATCTTTGTTATAATATTACTTATTATCTGCATTGTCCTTTCTAATTTCTCTTTGGCTAAATTAAAATTAGTGAATTTATCGCCATAACATTCCGCAATTAACCGCGGCACATTCTTTGATAATTCATACAATAACTTTATTTCTTCATCTAATTTTTTTCTGTTTTTTACGGTCTCGGGTAATTCAAACTGGAATATCTCTGTTGATAATTGGGTCGTTTGTTTGTATACCTCTAAATCACGAAATGACTTGATAGAGGATCTTACGCGGAATTTCTTGTATTCTGGTGACCATCCGCGCGTCCCGCGGCCATTATCTCTAAGCTGGCGGCTCATATTGAGACCTCAATTATCTCTGCATGCCGGCGCTTGGTCTTCTCGTTCATCACCGTCAACCACCCTACAATAGCCTCTTTAATGTTAGCCTTGGCCTCGGCTAATGTCTTCCCCTGACTGACGCAGCCGGGAAATGCTGGCACTTCAGCAACATAATAACCCGTTTCATCCTGTTCAATAACAACTTCTAATTTCATAAACACTCACCTCCAGTTAAAATTCTAAGATCTTAAATGATTTTTAAAGCTATCTTAGATTTATCCGGCCTCATTTTAACTTGCCGTATATTATCCTTCACTCCTAAATCGCTTGAAAAATAGTCGCTGTCCCTATTTGGCAATAGGGAGTGCAATTTGGCATTATGCAAATACCAAGCGCCCCTTTGGCTCAGGAATCGGACGGCCTAATTCTTTGGCGGTCTCAATCCATTCCTGAATTACTACTTTAACATTGGCCAGCGCTTCCTGATATGTTGCTCCATCTGCCATGCAACCAGGCAGTTCCGGAACTTCTGCTACAAATGTCTTGTCCTCAGCGCTCCAATAGATAATTACTTCATAGCGAACCATTTTGTCCTCCGAGTTTATACTTTAGAATCAGGTTACGAA
>JAHILY010000034.1 GCA_018896815.1 Candidatus Omnitrophota bacterium
CAAGCAGTGGGTGCAGTCCCAGGCGCAGCAGCTGAAGAAGAGAAGACCACGTTTACAGTGGTGCTTGCATCAGCAGGCGACAAGAAGATACAGGTCATCAAAGAGATCCGCACTATAATAAATCTGGGTCTCAAGGAAGCAAAGGACCTGGTAGAAGGTGCGCCAAAGACAGTAAAAGAAGGCGTTGGCAAGGAAGAGGCAGAGGATATAAAGAAGAAACTGGAAGCGCAGGGAGCGAAGGTCGAGCTGAAATGAGCACATCACTTACGGAGCGAAGCGACGTAAGTGATAAGTGCGAATTTCATCCCGAGCAAGCCAAATAATGCAAAGCATTATTTGGCGCGTCGAGGGATCTCAGAGATTGCTTCGGCCACTTCGTGGCCTCGCAATGACATACACTAAGGAGATATAATGCCGAATCGTAAGAATTTCGCAAAGCTCAAAGAAGGGGCAAGTATGCCTCATCTATTAGAGATACAGAGGCAGTCTTACGAGATATTTCTACAGATAGACACATCTAAGACCAAGCGCAAGCGCGAAGGACTGCAGGCAGTATTTGAAGAGATCTTTCCCATAGAGAGCAATGACGGGAACCACAGGGTAGAATTTTTATACTATACAATAGGAAAGCCTAAATACGACAGGCTCGAGTGCCAGAGACGCGCAGTAAGCTTTGCAGCGCCCCTCAAGATAAAGATAAGGCTAAAGTCAAAGAAAGACACAAAAGAGCAAGACGTATACCTGGGTGATCTGCCCCTTATGACAGAGAATGGTACCTTTATAATAAATGGTGACGAAAGAGTGGTTGTCAGCCAGCTCCACCGCTCACCTGGTGTATCGTTTGAAGAAACGTTGCACACAACAGGAAAGAGGCTGTATTCTGGAAGGATCATACCTGCGCGCGGCGCATGGCTTGAATTTGAGTTTGACGCAAATGATGTGCTGCAGGTATTCATTGACAGACGCAAAAAGATCCTGGCAAGTATATTTTTGCGCGCATTGGGTTATGAGAGCGACGAAGAAATCATGAGGCTTTTTACTGGAGTAGAAAGGGCCAGGCCTTCAAGAAAGAACAGTCTTTTAAAATATGCAGGCAGGATCGTGGTCAAAGATGTAAAGCACCCAGATACAGGCGAGGTGCTTTTACAGAACAACGGTACGCTTAACGAGGAAAATATAGAAAAGATATGGGAAGCAGGTGTCCGCTATTTAGAGGTATTCAGAGACATTGTCCCAGAGATTTCAAATACACTTATCAGGGATCACACGAAGACCAAGGAAGAGGCATTGCTTGATCTATACAGACGACTTAGGCCAGGCGACCCACTCACAGCGGAAAGCGCAAAGCAGCTCATGGAGAGGCTTTTCTTTGACAGGCGCAGATATGATTTGAGCAAGGTCGGGCGTTATATACTAAACCGAAAACTCAACATGGATGTGCCTTTAGGTAAGACCATGCTGGACAAAGATACTATTGTAAATGTAATCAGATATTTACTGGACCTCAAGAGCGGAGAAGGTGTAATCGATGATATAGATCACCTTGGCAATAGGCGCGTAAGGACAGTGGGAGAACTTTTGGCAGAGCAGTTCAGGATAGGCCTGGCAAGGATGGAGCGTTTCTGCAAGGAGCGCATGGCCATCTATGATATGGAGACAATGATGCCCTATCATCTTATAAATTCCAAAGTCCTCTCAAGCGTGATAAAGGATTTCTTTGGGAGGAGCCAGCTGAGCCAGTTTATGGATCAGACAAATCCCATAGCAGAGATGACACACAAGAGGCGCTTGAGCGCGCTCGGTCCAGGCGGTCTTTCAAGAGAAAGGGCTGGTTTTGAGGTCAGGGACGTGCATCATTCTCACTATGGAAGGATCTGCCCTATTGAGACACCAGAAGGCCCTAACATAGGCCTGATATCATCACTTAGCACATATGCAAGAGTGAACAAATTTGGTTTTATTGAGACGCCTTACAGAAAGGTGGAAAAGGGAAGGGTCACAAATAAGATTGATTACCTCACGGCAGATGTAGAGGACCAATATATAGTTGCGCAGGCAAATGCAAAATTGGATAAAGAAGGGTATTTTGTTGAAGACAGGGTGCCGTGCAGGAACAAGGGAAATTTCCCGATTGTACAGCCCAAGAATATTGATTACATGGATGTGTCGCCAAAGCAGCTCGTGAGTATTGCTGCCGGGCTCATACCATTCTTAGAACACGATGATGCAAACAGGGCGCTCATGGGTTCGAACATGCAACGCCAGGCAGTGCCGCTACTTTTTACTGAGTCGCCATTGATCGGCACAGGGCTTGAGAAAAAGGCTGCAGTGGATTCTGGCGCAGTCACAGTGGCAAAGGCAGGCGGCAAGGTTACACATGTCCAGTCAGATGAGGTCGTGGTAAACAACAGCATTGTCTACAAATTAAGGAAGTTTTCAAGGAGCAATGCAAATACATGTGTTAATCAGAGGCCTATTGTGAAAAAGGGCGACAAGATCAAGGCAGGCGACGTGATTGCTGATGGCCCTGCGACAGAAGGCGGGGAGCTGGCCCTGGGCAAGAACGTGCTGGTGGCATTTATGCCGTGGCGCGGGTATAACTTTGAAGATGCAATACTGGTGAGTGAGAGGCTTTTAAAGGAAGATGTGTATACCTCTATACATATAGAGGAGTTTGAGATAGAGGCGCGCGAGACAAGGCTAGGCAACGAAGAGATCACCAGGGATATCCCGAACGTGAGCGAAGAGGCGCTGAAGAACCTGAGTGACGATGGCATCGTGAGGGTGGGCGCAGAAGTGAGCCCCGGCGACATACTCGCCGGCAAGGTCGCGCCTAAGAGCGAGACAGAGCTTTCGCCAGAGGAGAAGCTGTTGCGTGCGATATTCGGGGAGAAGGCAGGCGATGTGCGGGACGCGTCTTTGACAGCGCCGTCGGGTGTCGAGGGCATAGTCGTGGATGCAAAGGTCTTCTCGAGGAAGGGCCAGAAGGCAAAGTCAAAGGAAGAGCTGCAGAAGGAGCACAGCCACATACAGAAGATAAGGACAGAATATGAAAAGCGTGTGGAAAATATTAAAAAGGAAAGAGAGAGCCGCTTATTTAAACTGCTTTTTGGCGTGAAGTTGACAGGCCCGCTTCTTTCAGACGAGACAGGCACTACATTGATAGCGGAAGGCAGGCCTATAAGAAAAAAGGATATTGCAAAATTAGAAAAGTCTGACGCGGCCAGCATCAAGATAGAGACAAATCCTGAGCTCGAGCATGAGGCAAAGCGCACGCTCACGATCTACAATGACCAGATAGAAGAGGCGCTTTATGAAGAAGAGCACGAGGTTGACAAGATAAAGAGGGGCGATGAACTGCCAGCGGGTGTTTTAAAGCGGGTGGTTGTGTATGTTGCCAGTAAAAAGAGGATGTCAGTCGGTGATAAGATGGCAGGCAGGCACGGTAATAAAGGTGTGGTTGCAAAAATATTGCCAGAAGAGGACATGCCTTTTACAGAGGACGGGACACCGGTGGAGATAGTCCTGAATCCGCTTGGCGTGCCTTCGAGGATGAATGTAGGGCAGCTACTCGAGACGCATCTTGGCTGGGCAGCAAAGGTAATGGGCTTTAAGGTCATGACGCCTGTTTTTGACGGCGCAACAGAAGAAGAGATAAAGATTGAACTGAAAAAGGCAGGGCTTCCGGAAGATGGCAAGATCGCGCTCTTTGACGGGCTTACAGGAGAGAGATTTGCTCAGAAGGTCACAGTGGGCTACATATACATGATGAAGCTGGCACATCTGGTGGATGATAAAATACATGCGCGTTCCATAGGGCCTTATTCACTTGTTACGCAGCAACCGCTCGGCGGTAAGGCGCAGTTTGGCGGACAGAGATTTGGAGAGATGGAGGTCTGGGCATTAGAGGCGTATGGCGCAGCATATGCATTGCAGGAACTTCTGACAGTAAAGAGTGATGACGTAACTGGCAGGACAAAGGTCTATGAATCAATAGTAAAAGGCGAACATGCCCTGCATCCTGGGACGCCAGAATCATTCAATGTCTTGGTAAAGGAGCTGCAGAGTTTGTGCCTGGATATAAAGACAGAGTATAAAGACGGTGGCGCTGCCTTGCCAAAACTTGTTTCAAAAGACGAGCTGAAAGAGGCGCGCAAGAGGCGAAAGAAAGAGAAGAGGACTAAAAAATGATACCGTCGTCCGTATTCTGTATCTCGTCGTCCGTGGCGAAATACGAAATACGGTATACGAAATACGGTATACGGAGAAAATATGCTAAAAACCGATACAAATTCATTTGACTTTATCTCAATAAAAATCGCAGCTCCTGATGTTATAAAGTCATGGTCAAGGGGTGAGGTCAAGAAGCCAGAGACCATAAATTATAGGACCCTGAGGCCTGAAAAAGACGGGCTTTTCTGTGAGAAGATATTTGGGCCCACGCGCGACTGGGAGTGTAGTTGCGGCAAGTACAAGCGTATTAAATATAAAGGTATAGTCTGCGATCGCTGCGGCGTAGAAGTGACGCTGTCTAAGGTAAGGCGGGATAGGATGGCGCACATAGATCTGGCTGCGCCATGTTCGCACGTGTGGTTTTTTAAGGCGCTGCCAAGCCGCATGTCGCTCCTGTTAGACATAGGCCTGCGCGACATGGAAAGAGTTTTGTATTACGAGGAGTATATTGTGATTGAGCCAGGCGAGGCGCCATTAAAGAAAAAAGAGCTTTTAAATGAAGAAAAATATAGGAAATGCGTAGAGGAATATGGCAGTAAATTCAAGGCAATGATAGGTGCCGAGGCGATTCGCGAACTACTTAGCGAACTTGACCTTGACAAGATGATAGTAGAGCTTAAGGCAGATCTGAGCGAGCAGAAATCCGAGCAGAGCAAGAGAAAGATATTAAAAAGATTAAAGATATTGGAAGCCTTCAAGAAATCAGGCAACAGGCCCGAGTGGATGATTATAGATGTTATACCTGTTATACCGCCTGACCTGAGGCCGCTTGTCCCTCTAGAGGGCGGCAGGTTTGCAACGAGCGACTTAAATGATTTATATAGGAGGGTTATAAACCGAAATAATCGACTTAAGAAGCTGATTGAATTAAAGGCGCCTGACATAATAATAAGAAATGAAAAAAGGATGCTGCAGGAGTCAGTGGATGCATTGTTTGACAATGGAAGGCATGGCAGGGCAGTCTTAGGTCCTGCAAACAGGCCGCTGAAATCTCTCAGTGATATGCTTAAGGGTAAACAGGGCCGCTTCAGACAGAATCTTTTAGGAAAGCGAGTTGATTATTCTGGCAGGAGCGTCATTGTAATAGGCCCTGAATTAAAATTATGGCAGTGTGGTCTTCCAAAAAAGATGGCGCTCGAACTCTTTGAGCCGTTTATTATTAAAAAATTAAAGGAAAAGGGATTTGTGCACACAATAAAGAGCGCCAAGAGGATGGTGGAAAAGGCGCGGCTCGAGGTATGGGATATACTTGACGATGTTATAAAAGACCATCCAGTGATGCTGAACAGGGCGCCTACATTGCACAGACTGGGCATACAGGCGTTCCAACCAGTTTTAATAGAAGGAAAGGCAATAAGGATACACCCATTGGTCTGCACTGCATTTAATGCTGACTTTGACGGAGACCAGATGGCAGTGCACGTGCCATTGTCCATGGAGGCGCAGATGGAGGCAAGGATGATAATGCTTGCCTCTAATAATATATTTTCCCCGTCAGATGGAAGGCCTATTATAACGCCTACTCAGGATATAGTCCTTGGCAGCTACTATCTGACTCAGGAAAAACACGGGCTTAAGGGCGAGGGGTGGATCTTTTCAGATGTAACAGAGGCAGAGATAGCGCTCGAGGACAGAGAGATCGAGATGCACGCAAAGATAAAGGTGAGGATTAATGACGAACTCGTCGAGACAACAGCAGGCAGGGTTATTTTTAACAGCATACTTCCAAAGGACATGCCATATGTGAATGAGGTGCTTGAGAAATCAAGGCTGAGCCAGGTCATTATAAACTGTTATAAATTATTTGGTCATGATGCCACTGTGAAGCTTCTGGACGACGTGAAAGAGATAGGTTTTGAGTACGCAACGCGCGCAGGCCTTTCTATTTCAGTGGATGATCTGCATATCCCGAGCGACAAGAAAAAGGTCGTGGCCAGTTCAAAGAAGGAAGTGAATTCTGTTGATGACCAGTATAGAAAAGGGATTATTACAGAGCGCGAGAGATACAATAAGATCGTGGATATTTGGACACATGCCACTGACAAGGTCTCAGATTTAATATTTAAAGAGCTGGATAGTTTTAATCCAGTATTTATGATGGCGAGTTCTGGCGCCAGGGGTTCAAAGCAGCAGATAAGGCAGCTCTGTGGAATGAGGGGACTTATGGCAAAGCCGTCAGGCGAGATCATAGAGACGCCTATTACAGCGAATTTCAGGGAAGGACTGACAGTGCTGGAGTATTTTATATCGACGCACGGCGCAAGAAAAGGTCTGGCTGACACTGCATTGAAGACTGCAGATTCTGGCTATCTCACGAGGAGGCTGGTGGACGTTGCGCAGGATGTGATCATAAAAGAAGAGGATTGCGGCACATTGAATGGCATTCTCGTGGGCGCCATAATCGAGGCAGATGAAGAGGTTGTCCCGCTCAGAGAGAGGATCATGGGCAGGGTGGCTGTTGACAATATTGTGGATATAATTACGGACGAGATAATCGTAGAAGCAGGGAGCGAGATAGGCGAGGATGTGGCTGAGCGCGTAGAGAAGGCAGGCATAGAGAAGATCAGGATACGAAGCGTTTTGACGTGTGAGATAAAGCATGGTGTGTGCGCAAAGTGCTATGGCCGGGACCTTGCTAATGGCAAGATGGTGGACCTGGGCACAGCAGTCGGTATTATAGCTGCGCAGTCTATCGGAGAGCCAGGCACACAGCTTACCATGAGGACATTCCACATAGGTGGAACAGCGTCCAGGATAATTGAGCAGTCGTTTATAAAGTCCAAGTCAAAAGGCATTGTGAAATATCACAATTTGAAGATAGTGAAACAGGAGACAAGTGACATAATTGTCTTAAATCGCAATGGCCAGATAAGTGTAAATGATGAAGATGGCAGGGAACTGGAAAAACACACAGTGCCTTCGGGTTCGATATTGTCAATTCCTGACGGAGGAGAGATAGAGAAAAATGCGATCTTTGTCAGGTGGGATCCTTACACATCTCCGATATTGACAGAGGTGAGCGGTAAGGTTCGATATGAAGATATTATAGAAGAGGCGACGATGGTCGAGGAGACAGACGAGGCAACCGGTCTTAGCGGCCGCGTTATCATTGAGCATAGAGGCGAATATCATCCGCAGATAGTTATTGAGGATGAGAAAAAAGAAGTGGTTGCCATATACCCTATTCCTGCAGGCGCGCATATTGTGTGTCAGGATGGCGTGCATGTAAAAGCAGGCGGACTTATTGCAAAAACGCCAAGGCAGGTAAGCAAGACAAAGGATATTACTGGAGGTCTGCCAAGGGTGGCAGAGCTTTTTGAGGCGCGCAGGCCAAAAGACCCCGCAATGATAAGTGAGATCGACGGCATTGTTGAGTTTGCCACATCCAAGAAAGGACAGAGGAGGATCATTGTAAGAAGCGCCTCTGGAATGAAACGAGAATATATAATCCCGCACGGCAAGCACTTGAATGCTTACAAAGGCGATCGCGTGACAGCTGGCGACCAGCTTGTGGACGGACCTGTAAATCCACAGGATATATTAAAGATAAGCGGAGAAAAGAGATTGCAGGAATATCTGGTGAATGAGGTCCAGGAGGTCTATAGGCTGCAGGGTGTCAGGATAAATGATAAGCACATCGAGATTATAGTAAAACAGATGCTCAAGAAGATTCGGATAGAAGACCCAGGTGACACAGACTTCTTGGCAGGGATGCAGGTTGACAAAACTGTTTTTCAGGAGGAAAACTCGAAGGTGGCTAAGAAAAAAGGCAAGCCAGCAAGCGCTACCCCAATACTTTTAGGGATTACTAAGGCGTCGTTAAGCACAGAGAGTTTTATTTCTGCGGCCAGCTTTCAGGAGACAACAAGGGTCTTGACAGATGCAGCTGCCAGCGGAAGAGTGGATAACCTGAGAGGGCTCAAGGAAAATGTCATAATGGGTCATTTGATTCCAGCAGGCACTGGATTCAAGAGCCATAGAGATATAGAGATGGTGAAAGACGCGCTACCTGAGGCTAAGGAGAAAGCCAAGCAAGAAAACTAAAAAGTCAAAAGTAAAAAGGCAAAACTAAAACTTAAAATTTAAAAGTTTTAAGTTTTCAATTGTGGTTTTTACTTTTGCGTTTTGACTTTTAAGTTTAAGTAGCTATACAGGAAGAGGAACATATGCCAACAATAAATCAGTTAGTACGATATGGGAGGAGCAGCAAGAAGAAAAAGACAAAGTCGCGCGCGCTTGAGGCGTGTCCGCAGCGTCGTGGCGTATGTCTGCAGGTAAAGACGCAGACGCCTAAGAAACCTAATTCTGCCTTGAGAAAGGTTGCCAGGGTCAGGTTGACCAATGGCATAGAAGTGACTTCGTATATTCCAGGAGAAGGTCATAATCTCCAGGAGCACTCTATTGTACTGATACGCGGAGGCAGGGTCAAGGATCTGCCAGGCGTGAGATACCATATTGTAAGAGGCACCCTGGATACAGCAGGGGTAGCAAACAGGCGAAAGAGCCGCTCAAAATACGGGGCCAAGCGCCCCAAGGCATAAAACACCGCGTAGGTGCGCGATGCGCACCTACGCGGTGTAACATGGTAAAATAAAGAGAGGAACGCATGCGACGAAGAAGAGCAGATAAACGAGACGTAATAGCAGATCCGAAGTATAGCAGTAAGCTTGTTACCAGATTCGTCAATGTTATTATGACAAAGGGCAAGAAGTCTATTGCTGAACAGATACTTTACAATGCCCTTGATATAGTTTCAAAGAAGATCAACAACGACAATACATTAGAGGTGCTTCAAAAGGCAATTGACAATGCAAGGCCGCTTCTTGAGATAAAACCTCGAAGGGTCGGCGGCGCCACATATCAGGTGCCTATTGAGGTCAAGAGTGACAGAGGCAGCTCGATTGCAATGCGATGGATCAGGGATTTTGCCAGGCAGAAAAAAGGCAAGCCAATGGAAGAGAAGCTTGCAGACGAGATAACGGACGCATTTAATGCCCAGGGTTCTGCTATAAAAAAGAGAGAAGATATGCACAAGATGGCAGAGGCAAACAAGGCATTTGCGCATTATAGATGGTAAATCCGATAGGTCGTATTCCGTCGTTCGTCGTCCGTATACCGCGTTCCGCGTTACGGAATACGGTATACGGTATACGGAATACGAAATCATGAAAAGGATCGATTCAAAACATGTTACTTACAACGGAGCAGAAGATAAACAATAAACATATGATCAGAGATTTGCCTTTACAAAAAATAAGGAACATAGGGATTATTGCTCACATAGACGCAGGCAAGACCACGACTACTGAGAGGATCCTCTATTATGCAGGACGGCTCTATAAAGTAGGTGAAGTCCATGAAGGCACTGCAACAATGGACTGGATGGAGCAAGAGCAGGAAAGAGGTATTACGATCACAGCAGCAGCCACGAGCTGCAAGTGGCAGGATTGCAGGATCAATATTATAGATACGCCTGGCCATGTGGATTTTACAGCAGAAGTGGAGAGGTCTTTGAAGGTGCTGGACGGCGCAGTAGTGGTATTCTGCGGAGTCGGAGGAGTGCAGCCGCAGTCAGAGACAGTGTGGCGTCAGGCAGACAGATACGGGGTCCCGCGCATAGCATTTATAAATAAACTGGACCGCACGGGCGCAAATTTTTTAAAGGTTGTAAAGGATATGGAACTGAAGCTCGGCGCAAGTGGTTTTCCCATACAGATCCCGATTGGGATCGAGACAGATTTTAAAGGCATCATAGATCTCATTAAGATGAAGGCGTATATATTCCAGGGCGATGAAATAGAGTCTAGTTTCACAGAGGGAGAGATCCCTCATGACATGATAGAAAAGGCAAAGATCTTTCAGCATGACCTTATTGAGAAACTTGCTGAGCATGACAATGAAGTTATGGATAAATATGTCCATAATCAGCCGGTAAGCGCGGCAGAGATGAAGAAGGCGCTGCGCAAGGCAGTTATAAAAGACATGTTTGTGCCAATATTGTGCGGCGCAGCGTTTAAAAACAAAGGCGTGCAGATGCTTTTGGATGCAGTGTGCGAATACTTGCCATCGCCTTTAGATATACTGCCCATCGCAGGTATTGAGCCTGATTCGGAAAAAGAGACATCCAGAAAGACAGCTGATGATGAACCGTTTTCTGCGCTATGCTTCAAGATCGTGACAGATCCGTACGTAGGAAGGCTTACCTATATAAGGGTGTACTCAGGCACAGTTAAGAGGAGTTCATACGTCTACAATATCAGCCGCGACCAGAAAGAGCGGTTGTCAAAGATAGTCAGGATGCATGCGAACAAGCAGGAGACGGTCGAGGAAGCGGGCGCGGGAGATATTGTCGGAGTAGTGGGCCTTAAGAATGCGCAGACAGGCGATACGCTATGCGATGAAGAGTACCCGATAATCTTAGAAAAGATGCATTTTCCAGAGCCTGTTGTGTCAATGGCAATTGAGCCAGCCACAAAACAGGATCAGGACAAGCTAGGCATGGCATTGAGTAAATTACAGGAAGAGGACCCGACATTCAGAGTAAGGTATAATACGGAAACAGGCCAGACGCTTGTCTCAGGCATGGGAGAGCTTCACCTCGAGATAATCATTGACAGGCTCTCAAGGGAATTTAAAGTAGCTGCAAATACAGGCACGCCCCAGGTCGCTTATAAAGAAATGCCGAGCAAGGAAGTAAGGGCGGTTGGCAAATTCATACAGCAGACAGGCGGGAGAGGGCAGTATGGCCATGTTGTTATTTTATTAAAACCAGGCGAGCCAGGAACAGGCATACAGTTTAACAACAAAATAGTAGGTGGGGCCATTCCCAGAGAGTATATAGCTCCTGTAAAGAATGGAATTGTGGAAGCGTCTAAGTCAGGAGTCATAGCAGGCTACCCTGTAATAGATGCTGAGATTGTTTTAATAGACGGGTCTTTTCATGAGGTTGATTCTTCTGAATTGGCGTTCAAAATGGCAGGGTCTATTGCGCTTAAAGAGGCCCTGAAGAACGCGCGATGCAAACTTATGGAGCCTATAATGGGGCTTGAGGTCATATTTCCAGAGGACTATACTGGGGATGTCATAGGTGATTTAAATTCAAGGCGTTGCAAGATTCAGGAGATTTCAAATAAAGGCATTGCGAAGATTGTAAAAGGCGCTGTTCCTTTAGCAGAGATGTTCGGGTATGCAACTGCGATTAGGAGCTTGACACAGGGAAGAGCTTCCTATACAATGGAGCCTTCGCATTATGCGGAAGTACCTTCAAATATAGCGGATAAGATAATAGGTAGGTAATAAAAACAAGGAGGCTATAAAATGGCCAAAGAAAAATTTGAACGCACAAAACCTCACGTAAATATCGGTACAATAGGACACGTAGACCATGGTAAAACCACTCTGACCAGCGCCATTACAAAGGTCCTGGCAGCAAAGGGCCTTGCCAGGGCAATGGCATTTGACGAGATCGACAATGCCCCTGAAGAAAAAGAGCGAGGCGTCACAATAAATGTGCACCATGCTGAGTATGAGACAGAGATCCGGCACTATGCACACGTTGACTGCCCAGGCCACGCAGACTACATAAAGAACATGATCACTGGTTCCGCACAGATGGATGGCGCAATTCTTGTAGTATCAGCTGTTGACGGCCCAATGCCTCAGACAAGAGAACACATCCTTTTAGCAAGACAGGTCGGTGTCCCAGCCATAGTAGTATTCCTGAATAAATGCGATGCAGTAGATGACCCAGAACTCTTAGACCTGGTAGAGCTAGAAGTAAGAGATCTTTTAAACAAATACGAATACCCAGGAGACAAGATCCCGATAGTAAGAGGGTCAGCTCTAAACGCCATGAACTACACCGGGGAAGACTTTGCATCCAAGGAATGGGCACCCATGATAGAATTAATGAAACAAGTAGACACCTACATCCCAGAACCAAAAAGAGACATAGAGAAGCCCTTCCTGATGGCAATAGAAGACGTATTCAGTATAACCGGAAGAGGCACAGTAGGAACAGGAAGAATAGAACGCGGAGTGGTAAAGGTAGGAGAAGAAGTAGAGATCGTCGGCCTCACAGAAAAACCCCGTAAAACTGTAGTAACAGGTGTCGAGATGTTCAGAAAGATCCTGGATGAAGGCCGGGCAGGAGAAAACGTAGGCGTACTCCTGAGAGGAATCGAAAAGAAAGACCTGGAACGAGGCCAAGTCCTTGCAAAAACAGGCTCAATCGAACCACACACTAAATTCAAGGCAAAGGTATATGTATTAACAAAGGAAGAAGGCGGTCGTCACACCCCATTCTTCAATGGATACAGGCCCCAATTTTACTTCAGGACCACTGATGTAACTGGCGTCTCAAAGCTCCCGCAAGGAACTGAGATGGTAATGCCAGGAGACAATGTGGAAATGGAAATAGATCTAATCGTCCCTATTGCAATGGAAAAGGAACTACGCTTTGCAATACGTGAAGGCGGCCATACTGTAGGCGCGGGTGTAGTA
>JAHILY010000035.1 GCA_018896815.1 Candidatus Omnitrophota bacterium
ATATTAAGTATACCATATATGTAACCTATGGGCAACAAAAAAGTTTAACATTAACATTAAGTTTAACATTAGCATTAGCATTAGGAAAAACGCTTTCTTAGGTTTACATCCGTCGTAACGGATGTAAACCTATTTTAGAGTCTCTTCAGGCAGATAGTGGCATTATGACCGCCGAAACCGAGGGAATTGGAAATCGCGATATTGACCTTTGCCTTTCGGGCCTTATTTGGCACGTAGTCAAGGTCACATTCCGGGTCTGGATTTTCGTAGTTTATAGTGGGCGGGATTATGTCATTTTGAATAGCCAAACAGCATGCGGCAAATTCTACCCCACCTGCTGCGCCTAAGAGATGGCCTGTCATTGACTTTGTGGATGAGATAGCGACTTTTCTGGCATATTCGCCAAATACCTTTTTTATTGCGAGTGTCTCTACTCTATCGTTAAGCAGCGTGGATGTACCGTGCGCATTGATATAGCTGACTTCTTCTGGCTTTATGCCTGCGTCTTCTAATGCATTTTGCATGCATCTTGCAGGGGCCTCTGCTGAAGGGTCAGGCGCTGTCATATGATAGCCGTCGCCGCTCATTCCAAAGCCAATCACCTCTCCGTATATCCTTACATTCCTCTTCTTTGCGTGCTCCAGTTCCTCAAGCACCACCATGCCAGCGCCTTCTGCCATGACAAAACCATCTCTCTCCTTGTCAAAAGGACGGCTTGCCTTCTCCGGCTCATCATTTCTTGTAGAAAGCGCTTTGAGCGCGCAAAAACCACCTACGCCAAGCGCCGTAATACAGCTCTCTGTCCCGCCTGAAATCATCACATCTGCATCACCTCTTTGGATTATCCTGAATGCATCACCAATGGCATGCGTGCCAGCTGCGCAGGCAGTTGTAGTGCAAGAATTAGGGCCTTTGACTTTTAACATTATGGAAACATGGCCTGATGCCATATTGACAATGAGCATTGGAATAAGAAATGGCGTTATCCTTGAAGGCCCCCTATTAAGAATTACCTTATGCTGTTCCTCTATAATCCTCAAGCTCCCGATACCTGAGCCAACTAATACACCTATTCTAAAAGGATCTTCCTTTGGTATGTCCAGGCCTGAGTCATCCGCTGCCTCTTTTGCAGCAGTTACTGCAAACTGCACAAATTTCTCCATGCGCCTTAATTCTTTCTTCGGGATAAATGGGTGGGGCGTAAAATTCTTCACCTCTCCTGCTACGCGTGAGGTATAATCCTTGCAGTCAAAGCTGGTCAAGGGACCGACCCCGCTCTTACCGCTCACTAGAGACGACCAGAATTCGTCCTTAGTATTGCCGACCGGTGATATGATGCCTATACCTGTAACTACTACTCTGCGCTTTTCCATGATATACATTTATACAATGAAAAATAATGGGTTAGAAGAGCTTTTTTCTCCCCTAACCCATATAGGTTTAATAAGTTATAAAAGGCATGGGCTTATTGCTTACTACCTGCCTTTTCTTCTATATACTTGACAGCATCGCCTACAGTGGTGATCTTCTCAGCATCCTCGTCAGGGATCTCTATGCCGAATTCCTCTTCGAGTGCCATGACAAGCTCTACTGTATCAAGAGAATCTGCCCCAAGATCATCTATAAAAGATGCCTCTGGAGTCACCTCTTCTTGTTTTACACCGAGCTGTTCTGATATTATTGATTTTACCTTTTCAGTGACTGCCATAACTATTTCCTCCTTTTATCCTACATGCGCATGCCGCCATCTATTTGCACGACCTGACCAGTTATATATGAAGAGCTTTCGCTCGAAAGAAACAATACTAGATTTGCTACATCTTTTGGCTCGCCAAATCTCCTCAGCGGTATTACCTCCAGCATCTTTTTCTGTATCTCCTCTGGCAGTTTCTTTGTCATCTCTGTCTTTATAAAACCAGGGGCTACTGCATTAACGCATACACCGCGGGGTGCCAGTTCTTTTGCCACGCTCTTTGTCAGGCCGATTATGCCGGCCTTGGAAGCTGCGTAGTTTGACTGGCCAATATTGCCCATTATGCCAATGATCGATGCAAGATTTATAATCTTTCCAAATCGCTGTTTCAGCATAACCTTTGACACTATCTTGGTACAGATAAAACAGCCTTTTAGGTTGACTGCAATGACTCTATCCCAGTCGTCTTCAGACATTCTGAGTAAAAGTCCGTCTTTAGTTATGCCAGCGTTGTTTATAAGTATATCTAATTTCTTGTGTTTGTCAAGAATTTTATCTACCATATCTTGCACATCTTTTGAACTGGTGACATCGGCCTTAAATGCCCTGCCTTCCCGGCCTAAATCCTGGATTTCCTTTTCGGTCTTTTGCGCCTCTTCAAGGATTACGTCACAAAGCGCCACATTGGCGCCTTCCCTTGCCAGCGCAAGGGCAATCTCCTTGCCGATACCCCTTGCGCCACCTGTCACAAGGGCAACCTTACCTTCTAAAGACAACTCGCACATGATTACCTCCTCAAATGAACCCCCGTTGCTTTGCTTCGCAAAGCGAAGCAGCGGGGGTTCATTTGACCCCGCTGAGTGTGCCAAAATTATGGAACACCCTCTGGAATTTCTTCCCCTAGAAATTTCTTCGAAATTTCAGGGATTTTAGTCCCGGGAATTTTTCAAATTCCACGGGATAGAAATTCCGAGGACTAGTCCTGTGAAATTCTTTGAATTTCGCAGGGGAATTTTGGCACTGCTTACGAAGCGGGGTATGCTTCGTTATCCCGATAGCAAAACACTTCGAAAATTTAGCATAAATTTTCTCGTTGCTATCGGGATAGTTCGGCCGAATGGGTTACGTCAATCTTTGATTGACGTAACCCATGGCCTCACTTATACTTCCTCACCACCAGCGCTGAGTTCTTGCCGCCAAACCCAAAAGAATTCTTTAGCATTATATCAACCTCTTGTCTTCGCGCCTCATTTGGCACATAGTCAAGGTCACACTCAGGGTCAGGCACCTCGTAATTTATAGTTGGCGGTATTATACCATTTTCAAGGGCCATTAAGCCTCCTATTAATTCTACGCTGCCAGCTGCGCCTATTAAATGACCTATCATGGATTTAATAGAACTAACTGCCAAGTTATGGGCATGCTCACCAAATATCTCCTTTAATACAAAGGTCTCATTTCTATCATTAAGGAATGTGGATGTCCCATGTGCATTGACATATCTTACATCTTTAATCTTTATGTCCGCATCTCTCAGCGCAGATCTAATCGCCCTTATTGCCTGTTTACCAGAAGGCTCTGGCTTAGTCATGTGGTACGCATCACATGTCATGCCAAACCCTGATATTTCTCCATATATATGCGCATTGCGCTTTTTGGCATGCTCAAGATCTTCCAGTATTAAAATCCCTGCGCCCTCACCAAGGACAAACCCATCCCTGGTCTTATCAAAAGGCCTTGAGGCCTTCTCAGGCTCATCATTTCTTTTAGACAAAGCCCTGAGCACACAAAACGCGCCAAGTATTGGCGCAAATATAGGCGAATCTGCGCCGCCCATGATTATCATATCGAGGTCTTTGTTTCTGATCGCATTAAATGCATACCCCATAGCATCAGACGCAGAAGAACATGCTGTAGCAATGGAAAAACTCGGTCCATTGATCCCCAGCTCAATAGATATCTGGCTCGATGGCGCATCTGGAAAAGACGCAATAGCAGTAAAGGCTCCTATTTTCATTGGCCCTTTCTGCACAAACCTATCGTGCTGCTCCAATATCAGTCCATGGCCAGCCATTGCTGTGCCAATCATCACGCCTATTCGCTCAGGGTCTTCACTCTTGATATCCAGGCCTGCATCCTCTACTGCCATCTTTGCTGCTGATACTGCAAGGTGGGATGTGCGGTCCATCCTCTTTAATCTCTTTGGAGAGATATACTGGGCTGGATCAAAATCTGCTTCACCAGCAAACCGCGTGGGAAACGGGCTTGGGTCAAAACGTGTAATACCCCTTATGCCTGAAGTGCCTTTTGCCAATGCACTCCAGAAATTCTCCTTACCCACTCCATTTGGAGCAATAACACCCAGCCCTGTTATAACAACACGTCGTCTCATATATCAGGTACCAGTAACCCGTAACCAGGGGACTTATTAGGAATCAAGAAAATTCCTGATTACAGGTTACAGGTTATTGGTTACGGGTTACTATATTAAGATCCTTCATCTTCTCTAAGTTATATACTTTTAACACAGGATCAATTCTTCGTAGAAGCCCTTTAAGCACTTTTCCTGGCCCAATCTCAAAGAATGTATCAACACCCTGGCCTGCAATCTTTCTAATAGACTCTTCCCATCTCACCGGGCTGGTCAATTGCTTAACAAGGTTTACTTTGATCTCCTCAGGCGTCTTTTCATAATCTGCCGTGACATTACTGATAACACCTATCTGTGGTGATGTAAATCTTACCTTATCCAGCTCTATTTTAAAAACATCTGCTGCCTCTTTCATTAAAGAAGAATGAAATCCGCCGCTCACCTTTAGAGGTATAGCCTTTTTTGCGCCTTTTTCTGCAGCAATGGCCATGGTGGCTTCAACTGATCCCTTAGTCCCTGATATCACTATCTGGCCAGGGCAATTTAGATTTGCAATCTCAGCCTTACCTTCTTTACAAGCTTCTTTTAGATCATTAAGGGCTAAACCGATTATAGAAGCCATACTGCCAGGATTTTTCTGGGACGCCTCTTCCATTAATTCTCCGCGCCGTCTGACCAACCGAACAGCATCTGGAAATCCTATTGCCTGGGCTGCAACTAAAGAAGTCAACTCACCAAGACTCAAGCCAGCGCAAGCTTGTACCGTCGTCCGTATTCCGTTGTCCGCATTCCGTGAGTATAGAGCCTTTAATGCAGCTATGCTCGTGACAAGAATACAGACTTGACTATTCGCTGTTTGAGTTAATTCCTCTATTGGGCCCTCAAAACATAATTTCTTTATAGGTACGTTTGGTAAAATATTTTCTACCTCGTCAAAGATCTTCTTGGACTCTGGGCAATCCTCATAAAAATCCTTACCCATGCCAACATACTGCGCTCCCTGCCCTGGAAAAAGATAAGCTATTTTCACCACTTGACCACTACTGCTCCATATGTCAGCCCGCCGCCAAAGGCCACCAGCACTACATGCTCACCCTTCTTGATCCTATTTTCCTGAGACGCCTCTACCAGCGCAACTGCAGTAGATGCTGCTGACATATTCCCATACTTCTCTATATTCATAAAAATCTTTTCCTGAGGCACGCCCAGCCTCTTTGCAACTGCCAAGAGTATCCTGATATTCGCCTGATGTGGTATAAAAAGACTTATATCGTCCCGTCCAAGGCCTGCCTTTTTAATAGCCTTATTAGCAGCATCTACCATTATCCTTACAGCAATCTTAAAGACCTCATTCCCTTCCATCTTAAGGAAATGCAGCCTATCCTTAACAGTATCTTCTGTCGCAGGCAATCTCGAACCACCTGCAGGAACGCTTAAGAGATGTCCTCCCGAACCATCAGCTCCCATAAAACTCGAAAGAATCACCCTGTTCTTGCTCTTCCCCACCACGCACGCGCCTGCGCCATCTCCAAACAAAACACATGTTAAGCGGTCCTTCCAGTCAACAATGCTTGTCAATTTTTCTGTCCCGACTACCAAAACATGATTATACAACCCGCTATTTACAAACTGCTGCGCTATAACCATTGTAAATACAAAACCAGAACACGCAGCATTTATATCAAAACAAGCAGCATTTTTTGCTCCGATCTTATCCTGGATTATGCAAGAGGTGGCAGGAAATGCCATGTCAGGCGTTATGGTTGCTGTAATGATCAGATCAATATCTTCTGGCAACAGCCCTGCGTCTTTTATCGCTGCCCTTGAGGCCTCTGCGCCGAGATCGCTCGCAGCAACTTCTTTGGAAGCAATGCGCCTTTCTTTAATGCCAGTCCGCGTGGTTATCCACTCATCAGATGTCTCCACCATCTTTTCGAGGTCGCTGTTTGTCAATTTTTTCGGCGGCAGATAACAGCCCAAGCCCAATATCCCTGCCTTTTGCATCTTGTCTCCGATCTGTTAGCTAATCGACTCTACTATATGTCTATTTACATTCTTAACGACTTCTTCACCTGCGACCCTGATGGCATTCTTTATTGCCTTTGCGTTCGAAGACCCATGGCAGATTATACAAATCCCATCTATCCCCAAAAGCGGCGCTCCGCCATACTCTGCAGAATCCATCTTCTTCTTCAGCGAACGCAAGGCCCTTTTGCTCAAAAAGGCGCCGAGCTTTGAAGCAAGGCTGCTATTAAACGCTGACTTCAACATTTCCATAATGGCATGGACTATGCTCTCAGTGACCTTGAGCGCGACATTCCCTACCAGGCCATCGCAGACTATCACATCGCAATCTCCAATAAAAATATCCCGGCCCTCTACATTGCCTGTAAAATTCAGTCCTGAAAGCTCCAGCAACCCAAATGCCTCTTTTAAAAATCCAGTGCCCTTAGATTCTTCTTCGCCTATGTTCAAAAGCCCTACCTTTGGCAATCTCTTATTTAAAATATATTCTGAATACGCGCTCCCCATTATTGCATACTGCAAAAGATGTTTTGGCTTTGCGTCTATATTGGCGCCGCCGTCTATCATGAGAGCTGTGCCCTTCAGCGTAGGCATTATTATACCTATGCCAGCCCTTTCAATGCCTGGAAGAAGCCGGCATTTAAGCGTGGCAGCGCACACCATTGCGCCAGTATTGCCTGCGCTGACTATAGCATCTACTTTTTTTTCTTTTGCAAGATTTGTAAGAACGACTATGGATGAATTCTTCTTCCTTCTCACGCTCAAGACAGGCTGTTCATGCATGCCAATGACCTCTGAGGCATGTTCTATGGATATGTTCTCTGGTATTGGCCTGTATTTTTCGAGCTCTTTTTCAATTACATCCTTATTGCCAACTAATACAATGTGATGCTCGTATTCACGGGCTGCCAATACTGCGCCTTCCACATCAATTCCTGGCGCATTATCCGAACTCATTACATCAATTCCGATCTTTATCATATGGATACCTCTTGACCGCCCCCCACCCGGTTTCTACGATTATTTCTTCTCCTCTTTTTCTTTCTTCTTAATCTGCATGACCTGTCTGCCTTTATAAAATCCGCACACAGTGCATACCCTGTGCGGAAGTTTCGACGCCTTACAATTCGGGCACACAGAAATACTCGGCACCTTTATCTTTTGCGCGCCTCTTCTTTTCCCCTGCCTTGAACTAGAGTGTCTCCGTTTTGGTAATGCCATTTCTAACCTCCTATTTGCATTCGCATTCAGCCACATTAAGGTTCTGACCGCAATTTGGACAAAGCCCTTTACAATCAGTCTTGCATACTGCCTTCATTGGATAAGCCAATATAATCTCCTGCCTTATATCTTCACCCACCTCAATAACATCTCCTGGCTGGACTTCATAATTGACGCTGAATTTCTTTTTAAAGGCATCCTGGAGCTTTGTCAGGCACCTGCTGCACGCATATTCAACAGGCCCTTCAAGGGTCAAGTCCACAAAAAGCTCTGCGCCTGACTTTGTTGCCCTTGCCGTTACATCAATCGGTTCAGTAAAATTAAAGCCCCGTGCATCCTGATTTAACGACAATTTGCCAGGCTCGATTTTTTCTTTGAGCTCCAACCCTTCTTGAGGTACTTTATCTACGTAAATTTGCATATTTTACCAATTCAAATGTATCCCTCGCTATCATCAGTTCTTCGTCAGTCGGTATTATAAGCACCTTGGCGCTCTTTGCCACCACGCCCTTACAAATATCTTTCATAAGAAGCGGCTGATTCTCTCCTATGCCGCCTGTAAAGACCACTGCATCGCAGCCGCCCATCACTCCAGCATAGGCGCCTATGTATTTTTTTATCCTGTATGAAAATAAATCAAATGCAAGGGCTGCTTTTTTATTCTTACCCATCTCCTTTATTATCTCCCTCATGTCATTGCTTATCCCCGAAATCCCCAATAGCCCGCTTTTTTTATTCAATAAATCAATCACTGCATTTATATCTAAATTTTCCTTTTCCATGATGTACGGCAATATTGCAGCGTCCACGTCGCCAGAACGCGTGCCCATGACCAGGCCCTCTAAAGGCGTAAACCCCATACTCGTATCAATTGCCTTGCCATTTTCAACAGCAGTGATACTGCACCCATTTCCCAGGTGGCATGTTATGAGGCTTAATTTTTCCAAAGGCCTTTTTAAAATCGAGGCGGCCTTTGTGGCAACATATCTATGCGATGTCCCGTGAAATCCATATTTTCGGATTCTATACTTCTCAAAAAATTTATACGGTATGGCGTATAAATATGCCCGCTCAGGCATGTCCTGATAAAAAGAGGTGTCGAACACTGCCGCATGAGGAATACCTGAAAGTATGTTTCTGGATTCATTTATTGTCAAAAGGCTTGGCGGATTATGTAGTGGCGCAAGTTCACTAAAACGCTCTATTGACTTTATGGCCCCCTCATCTATTAAAGTTGATTCTTTAAAAACATCTCCTCCATGCACGACTCTGTGCCCTACGGCCTCGATATCCCTATTCATCTTTTTCAATATAATGGCCAGGGCCTCTTTGTGAGAGCTGATCTTTTCGCCTATCCGCTCTAAAACGCCTTTATCCAACAGCTTCTCACTGTTTTTCGATATGTCAAAGAGCTTGTATTTTATGGATGAACTGCCGCTGTTTAATACCAGTATAATCATTACGCCCTTATGGCTGTAACTGCGACTGCATTGACAATGTCGTCTGAATTGCAGCCGCGGGATAAATCACTGGCTGGTTTTCTAAGGCCCTGCAGAATGGGTCCGATGGCAAGCGCCTTTCCCAGACGTTCTGTTAATTTATAGGCAATATTCCCTGCATCCAGATTCGGAAATATAAAAATGTTTGCCCTGCCTTTAATACTGCTTTTTGGGTTTTTTCTTTTAGATACCTCAGGAACCACTGCAGTATCAACCTGCACCTCTCCATCTATAAGTAAATCTGGCATTTTCTCCATAATAAGTTTTGTTGCCTGCTGAACCTTTTCTATGCTCTTCCCAGAGCCGCCACTGCCTCTTGTGGAATAACTAAGCATCGCGACCTTTGGCTCGTCATCCAGCAAGGTCCGCGCCATCCTGACTGATGCCAGCGCAATATCCCTTAACTCTAAAGCTGTAGGGTCTGGCACAATACCTGCGTCAGCAAATATAAAAACGCCGTTAGAGCCCAGGGACTTATCTGGAAGTATCATTATGCTGGAGCTTGAGACTGTGGGTGTATCCTTAGAAGCCCCTATACAATGTATGGCTGCCCTCGCAACGTTTCTGGTCGTATGCGCTGCACCTGCCACAAATCCATCTGCCTCTCCTGTGCGCACTGCCAGCGCCGCATAAAAGACAGTACTGTCTAAAATTAATTTTCTGGCATCCTCAGGCTTTATCTTCTTGTGTTTTCTGATCTCACAATAAAGAGAAACGTATTTGTCGAGATCTTTATAATTTTTGCGGTCAATGATCTCAGTATTCTTTAAATCAATCTTTTCTTTTTTTGCAATCCTGGATATCTTATCAGGGTCTCCGATAATGACAGGCGTGCACAACTCATGTCTTAAAATCAATTCAAGCGACTTTAAGACACGAACTTCTTCGCCCTCAGGCAAAAGAATCCTCTTTTGGGCCTTTTTTGCCTGCTCGTATAGCTTATCAATAAATTCCATCGAATGAGCACTGCATCCGCCTAAGGCGGATGCATCTCCTATGTTTTACTTCTCTGAAGTGCGAATTTGACTGCCTTTTCCACAAAAGGAGGAACAAATGCCTTGAGATTAGCGCCTAAGAAAGCAGCCTCTTTAATAAGCTTACTGGATAGGTATGAATAGGATTCTGAAGGCATCATGAATATGGTCTCTACGCTTGAGGAAAGTTTTCTGTTAGTCAATGCCATCTGAAACTCATATTCAAAGTCTGAAATCATGCGCAGGCCCCTGATAACCACATTGGTCTTTTTTCTCTTAACATATTTTACAATCAGGCCTTCAAAGTCATCTACCTCTACCCTCTTAAGCCCTTTGAGCGAACGCCTTAGAAGCTCCACTCTCTCAGGCACATCAAAAAGCGGCTCTTTCTCAGCATTGTGCGCAACAGCCACAATCACCCTGTCAAATATCTTCAATGCCCTCTTTACAATATCAAGATGACCATAAGTCACAGGGTCAAAACTGCCCGGGTAAATCGCTATTTTCGTCATAGTTACCCCTGTTACCACCCCCACCGCGGGGGTGGGTCACCCCCGCGGTGGGGGTGGTTTTATCTTATAAAATACAAGTTTTGTATCCCCGTACTTGCATATACGGAACTGCCTTAAAACCCCTACATCCTCAGGCAGCTCCTCTTTCTTATATATCTCTGCTATTATAATAGCATTGCGAGCCAGTATAGCATAATTGGAAATCGCTATCAAGGTATTTTTAGCGAGGCCTTTATAGTAAGGAGGGTCGAGAAATATAATATCAAATACTGCTTTAGTCTCCTCAAATACCTCAAGTATTTTCAGTGCCATTCTGTGGCATATATTTACACTGGACGATTGCGATATACCCAAAAGGGACAAATTTTTCTTCAACGTCTTGATGCAGTTTATATTGTCATCTACAAATGTAATAGCTTCTGCGCCTCTTGAAAATGCCTCAATGCCAATAGCGCCGCTGCCGCAATAAAGATCCAGGAACTTAGTTTCCTCTATCCGGCCCTTGAGTATCTCAAAAAGCGACTCCCTCACCTTATCCGAGGTCGGCCTGATCCCCTTAGGCATCTGTATTATCCTACCCTTGAATTTACCTGAGATAATCTTCATATTTTAACCTACCCCACCGCGTAGGTGCGCGGTGCGCACCTACGCGGTGTAATGTGGTTATTATCCCACTGAGGCCAGTTCCAGCTCTTTCATCCCGAACTTTTTCTTCAGGCCTGCTCGGATATACCTGTTCTCGGGCCTGCGCAGGAACCTGTCTTTTTTAATCAATTCAAATGCCTCTTTTCTCGTGATCTCTAAAATATCCCTGTCCCGGACAATGTTTCCTATCTTTAGCTCTGGAAGTCCATGCTGCCTGGTCCCAAAAAATTCACCTGGCCCTCTTATCTCAAGGTCCTGTTCTGCTATCTTAAAGCCATCATTTGTATCGAGCATGGCCTTTATGCGCGAGCGCGCATCATCTGTCTTTGGCTTTGCAATAAGCACGCAATAGGAAGCATACTTACCTCTTCCGATCCTGCCCCGCAACTGATGCAGCTGGCTCAATCCAAATCTATCTGCATGCTCTATGATCATTGTAGAGGCATTGGAGATATCAACGCCCACTTCTATGACAATCGTCGAAACCAATATCTCTATTCTTTTTTCTTTAAAATCTCGCATGATCCTTTCTTTGTCAATGGATTTCATCCTGCCGTGCAAAAGCCCGATCTTTAAGTCAGGGAAAAGCCCGCTAAGCTCCTTTTGCATCTTTGTTGCTGCCCTGAGGTCAGACTTTTCAGACTCCTTGATTATCGGATAGACTACATATGCCTGCCTGCCGATCTTTACCTCGCCCTCTGCTAATCTATATGCCTTTTGCCTATTCTTTTCCTCGAAATAAAGCGTCTTTATCTCTCCCCTCCCAGGAGGTAGCTCATCTATTATGGATATATCCAGATCCCCATACACAGTCAATGCCAATGTCCTGGGTATAGGCGTAGCTGTCATGACAAGCATGTCTGGATTTATAGATTTTGACTTTAAGATTGCCCTCTGCATAACGCCGAACTTATGCTGTTCATCCACAACTGCCAGTCCGAGATTTTTAAACCTGACCCCTTGCTGAATCAAGGCATGCGTCCCTACCACAATATCTATTTCGCCGTTTTCTATCATGAGCTTGCGCCTGTTGCGCTCTTTTGCCTTTAGATCACCTGAAAGCAATGCTACCTTTATGCCCAGTCCCATTAATAAAACGCTAATATTTTTATAATGCTGCTCTGCCAGTATCTCAGTCGGCACCATTAGTGCGCCCTGATACCCGTTCTGAACAGTCAAAAGAAGGCCGCATAAGGCAACTATTGTCTTCCCGCTCCCGACATCACCCTGCAAGAGCCTGTTCATGGGCTTTGGGCTCTTCATGTCGTTTTCTATTTCTGTAATTACTTTTTTCTGGCTTTTTGTAAATTCAAAGCTAAGTGACTTTTTAAATTTTTCTATTAAATCACCATCAAGACTATGTGAATACCCATTTAGATCTATCTTTACGCTGGCTTTTTTAAAGGCAATGCCAGTCTGTAGCAGCAGAAACTCATCAAATATAAGCCTGTATCTTGCCTTTTTTAAAACCACGTCGCTTACTGGAAAATGTGCGTTCCGTACTGCCTCTTTAAGAAACATCAGATCGTTTCTTCGCCTTATATCATACGGTAAAATATCCACAATGCCATCGACATATGTATCAATTGCCTCTTTCATGACATTCCTGAGCCACCTTTGATTTAAGCTCTCAGTAAGGGGATAGATCGGCACAATCCTTCCCATGTGTATGGAATTATCTTTTGTGTCAGTGATTATTTCGTATTCGGGATTATTAATTTGCAGGTAGATGTTTTTCTCAACCTTGCCATGCAGGATAAGTTCCTGGCCCAGTTTGAACCTGTCCTTCATGTATGGCTGATTAAACCATGTGGCATGCAATACACCTGTATAATCACCGCAGGCCAGGGTGAATATATTAAGGCCCCGCTTAGTAGTGCGGCCGCCAAAGGTAAGGACCTTGGCCTTTACAGTCTCAAGATTGCCTGGCTTTAGCTCAGAGACCTTCTTGATCTTGCTCCTATCCTCGTATCGTCTTGGCAGGCAATACAAAAGGTCCTCGACTGTCTCTATGCCAAGTCGGTTCAGAAACTTAAGCTTACTCGGCCCTACCCCCTTCACATACCTGGCTGATACAGCCAAATCCCTCATCTCACTCCTTAAGTTTACGCTTAAGACAATCAGACTGTCTCAAGTGTAAACTTATTCCTTGAGTATAACTATAGCAAATATATGTTATTCGGTCAATTGGTTAGTTACTTAATCCCCTCTCCCCTTTAGGGGAGAGGGTTAGGGTGAGGGGAAAGGATTAAGGTGAGATGTTACAGCTTTTACTATCTCCTCGCAAACACCTTCAATATTATTCAGAACATCTAAATTGTTTACTCGTAGCATCTTTATTCCATATTCACACAATTCTTTTGTTCTCAACGCATCCTGTTTTATATTCGTATCCTCATAATGCTGTCCCCCATCAACCTCAATCGCCAATCTATGCTCTGGACAGTAAAAATCCAATATATGCCCACCTATCGAAAATTGCCGCCTAAATTTTACTCTACATAGCTGGCGGTTGCGTAACGCTAACCAAAGTTTTCGTTCAGCGTCTGTCTGATCTTTACGGAGCTTTCGACATAGTGGTATGTTTGCACGCATTATTGACCCCTCACCCTAATCTTCTCTATATTAGACACAAAAATACTGTATTTTCTTTCAAAAAAAATAAAAAAGGCTAAGCCGTGGGATGCTTAGCCTTTTTTATTTTGTATTTTTTAACAAACTATATTTTACCTAACACAATTATAAATGAGTCGTAAATATCTTCTGGTATAGTAAAATTTAATCCTGACATAATTTCGGAATTCATTTATTTTCTCAATCACAGTATCTATATTCTCGGACATCTGGCTGAATCTGTAGTCAAAATGGCTTCGGAATTCTTGGAGAATAGATCCTATTTCTTCGACAATAGCGTTTGTCGAATACACTGTTCCTCTGATATCGATTAGCGTATTACGCAGCCATTGTCTTTCATGATCATGATAACCTCTGAGTAAAAGTGGGATTTCAATGGCATCTGTTATCTGACCCATAAAGGAATCTCCGCTCTCATCGAATTCGTTCCATCCAACTTTTGCTGTCATTAAATATCTTACACCAGCGACAAGATAATACGGTTCCATTTTTATGTAATCAAGATCAGCTCCACCCTCAGACAAATCAGCAGCATCTTCGGTTGTCGGCACAAAAGGTGGTTCAGGTTCAATAATTTCACGTATCTTTATTAAATTCATTATATTAAAACTAAATTCTCTTACAAGTTCTTTGCTATGCGGAAGAACAGAAGGTATGAACGCATCTGGATCCTTAATGACAATATGATTAAAAGGCGGCCAAGGCGGGCATATAGTTCCATCATCTAGTATGATTGGCCCCTCAGGATAGCCAGTGGCGATAAGTTTCAAATATAGACCTCGCGTTTCTTCTAATCTCTCGTCTCCATAATTCTCTAAATATATTCTTAATTTTAAACAATGTCTATTAAATTGAACCTCTGTCTTGATCTCCTCGTCAACATGCAAATACGAATAATCTTCTCTAACGATCTCATGTTCCTCACTCACGATATAAGTTAATTCAGCATAACCATAGCTAACAGCAAAAATCACAAAAGAAATCATTAATAAAGTTGCTAAAACTATTATCTTTTTCATCACTTTATCCTCCTTCTTTATTTTATACTTTTATTAAGCCTATTATAAGTATATCATATTTCACTTCCTTAGTCAAATAAAACATTGTACATTGTAATTGTAAATTGTAATTGTATAATTGTAGGTCACATCTAGATGTGTTCGTATCTAACTACAATAACTATAAAGTGTTACGTGAATTGGTTATTTATGTTATTCCCTGAGATCATCGGTCCATTCTGGGATATGGGTTCGGTCTATGGTGGATATGACCTGCTTGAACCCGCGGGTAAGGCCTTTTTCTTTGGCTATGTTTAGGGCATCAGCGTATTCAAGGCGGGTTATGCGCCTGGAGATTTCTGAGAATTTAAAACTATGGTGACAGGGATAGTATTGGGCCATTATGTTTACATAGGTATCAAGTGAAAGCTCTTTTACGATAAAATCAAAAATTTTTTCGCTCCCAGCCAGGCCATCAGGCAAGACCAGATGTCTTATTAGAAGGCCTTTTTTAGCAATGCCTTTTTCTACTTTTAGATCTCCCGCTTGCCTGTGCATCTCTTTAACTGCTTTTTTTGAAACCTCAAAATAATCAGGCGCCAGCGAATATTTCTTGGCAGCGTTATTGTCAGAATATTTCATATCTGGCATGTATATGTCGATGATCCCGTCTAAGATCTTTATTGCCTCCAGGGATTCATAGCCGCCGCAATTATACACAAGCGGTACTTTTAAGCCTTTTTCCTTTGCCAAAAAAACCGCTTCTAATATCTGCGGCACATAATGACTGGGTGTGACAAAATTGACATTATGACAACTCTGTTCCTGTAAGCTCAGCATCATATTTGCCACTTCTTTTATGCTTGCCTCTTTTCCCTCGCCTAAATGGCTGATAGGATGATTCTGACAAAACACGCACTTTAAGCTACAGTGCGTAAAGAATATCGTACCTGAGCCCCTGCGTCCTGAAATAGGCGGCTCTTCTCCAAAATGTGCATGAAAGCTGGAGACCATGGGAAGAAACCCTGCCTTACAAAACCCGATCTCTCCCTTTAGCCTATTCACCCCGCACCTACGCGGGCAGAGCCTGCATTCTTCCAATAATTTATAAGCTTTTTTACATTTTCTAATCATTCTCTATTGCTAACTTTACACTTGAAGATTGCAAGAGTGTAAAGTTAGACGTTTTTCATCTGGACCATAAAAAGCTCTTGCATATTATATTATAGTATGTTATCATTTTATTTCAATAAAAAGGAGAAGGACATGTCACGAATATGCACAATATGTGGAAAAGGTCCAGTAGCTGGGAGAAGCATTGCCCGCAGAGGTCTTGCAAAGAAAAAAGGCGGGGTTGGTAAAAAGATCACAGGCGTTACAAAGCGAAGATTCCTGCCAAATATCCAAACCATCAGAGTAATCCTGAAAGGCACTCCAAAAAGGATAAAGGTCTGCACATCCTGCATTAAGGCTGGAAAAATCCAAAAGGCCTGATCCGCCTCAGGCGGATTATTTTGAGAGGTGGATATCACGCTTCGCCAAGCAACTTTCGTGCTTGGCTCCGCCTGACTTATCCGGCGAAGTTGAGCACGATAAGTGCTCAACGAAGACGGATATCTTTGATCTTCAGCTGGATGGTATTCATGCCCTGCCAGGTGTTTATAGAGACTGTATAGGCAATGTCCAGCTCAGGGCATTTCTTTACTAGTGCATCCATATCGCTATCCTTTGCAAGGCCAAAGCCAATGGCCTCAAAGACCTTATCACCGTCTCTGACATATAACTTGATGTGTTCGCCTTTAAGTATCCTTACTGGCCTTGCTAATTTCAGATTTCTGGAACAAAATACAGGCTCTGGATTTTCTTCTCCAAACGGCTGGAGCCTATTTATCTGGTCGATAATATCATAATCCAGAGAAGCCAGCGGTATCTCCATATCAATGTCAAGATGAGGAATAAGGTTGTCTGACGTCAACACAGTATCAGCTATCTCATTTATCATCTTTGTAAACTTCTCCAGATTCTTCTCCATGATCGTGAGTCCGCATGCGTACTGGTGGCCGCCATATTCTTTTAAAAGGCCTTCGCATCCCATAAGCGCATCAAATAAATGAAAACTCTCTATGGACCTGCCTGAGCCCCTGCCTACGCCATCCTTTGTAGAAATAAGTATCGTAGGCCTGTAAAATCTGTCTGATATCCTGGATGCCACGATCCCTATCACACCTTTATGCCAGTCTTCATTGTACAGCACAATGACCTTATGGTGTTTGAAATTTATATGCCTGTCCATCTTGGACATGGCCTCTTTTAAGGTATTTGCCTCTATCTTCTGTCTTTCCCTGTTCGCATCATTTAATCCCTTTGCCAGCAAAAGAGCTTTTTCCTTGTCATCTGTCAATAATAGCTCAACTGCAGCCCTTGCTGAGCCCAGTCGTCCAGCTGCATTTATTCGCGGCCCCAGTATAAAACCTATTTCAAAAGAACCTATCTCTCTATTCTTCAGGCCGCTGACATCCATCAATGCCCTGACACCCTTGTTTAACTCACCATTTTTAAATAATTTAAGTCCCTCTTTTACAAGGATCCTGTTTTCACCTAAAAGCGGGGCTATATCTGAAATAGTCCCCAATGAAACAAGGTCAAGGTATTTCCATACCTCTTTGCTGTTAAACTCAGAGCACAATGCCTCGCAAAGTTTAAACGCAATGCTGACCCCTGAAAGATCCTTGTCAGAATAATAACAATCGCTCCTGTGCGGATTTACAATCGCGTATGCAGGCGGCAGATCCTTTGACAGTTCATGATGGTCTGTAATAATAACGTCTATATTATGTTCATTGAGCGTTTTTACCTCTTTGTAACTTGTGATACCGCAATCTACTGTTATCACAAGGCTGGCTCCTGTATCTATGGCCTCCTTAACACCGCCTGAACCAAGGCCATAGCCATGGGTAAGCCTGTCAGGAATATAATAAGCCGGCTCTATTCCTAAACTGCGCAATGTAAACATAAGAACAGCAATGGACGTTATGCCATCTACATCATAATCGCCATGTATAAGGATCTTTTCTTTGTCGTTAATCGCCTTTTTTATCCGCATCACTGCCTCATGCATGCCTTCTAACAAAAACGGATTGTATAGTTCTGATATGCCGCCGGATAAAAATGTCTTTGCCTGGCCAGCGTCAGCCATACCCCTGTTTAACAATAATTGCGCGACAATCGGCGAGATGCCAAGTTCGCTCCCTAACTTTTTCTGCTGCAATATATCAGTCTGTGCGACACTCCACTTTTTCATCTGATAGGCTCCATGTGTACGTTCACATTTGTTATGCCTGGGATTCGCCCTTTAAGTTCAGATTCTATCTTATGACTAAGTTTATGCGCATCGTCAATATGCATCTCTGCGTCAATCTTCACGTGCAGGTCCACATGTATATCGTCTTTTCTTCCGTGCGTCCTTATATTATGGATAGACCTGATGCCTGGCACTTTATTTACCACGCCTTCTATCATTGCATCAGATAAAACACTTGCGTCGCACAAGACATCAGAGCTCCTTTTTAAGATCTCAAGGCCTGATTTTGCGATTAATACAGCTATGAGACTGGCCACTATTGTATCTAAAAATGAAAAGCCTATTTTTACTGCTACAAGCGTGGCTATTACACCCAAAGAGGCGAATATGTCGCTTCTCGTGTGTATTGAATCGCATACCAATATATCGCTGGAGAGCTGATGCCCTTTCCTATGCTCATATCTCATTACAAAGAAATTAATAATCACGGTTACAACCATGAGCGCAAAACTAAAAACTGTGACATCTGGCGCTATTGGATGAAAGACCCTCGCGAAGGCATCCTTGAGTATATTAAATGCTGCAATAAAGAGTATTACTGTTATACCCAGCGTTGCAAAGGTCTCGAATTTTTTGTGGCCATACGGGTGGTCCTCGTCTCTAGGCCTGGCTGCAACCCATATACCGACGAGGCCGATTACATTGGATGCGCCATCTCCGAACGAATGCACGCCATCAGCTGTCATGGACGCGCATTTTGTAATGATGCCGTAGATGATCTTACTGAATGCAACGAGCCAGTTAAGGACAAGAATTACTATTAGTATACGTCGAACTTGTGAGAATTTGTCCATGTTAAAAACTCAAAAGGCAAAAGTAAAAAGGCAAAAGTACAAGTCAAAATTAAAAAGTTTTAAGTTTTAAATTGTATTTCTAACTTTTTCGTTTTGACTTTTTAGTTCCTCTCTACCGCGCGCCCTTTGTATGCCAGAACATTACGAGCGGCGCTGCGATGTATATCGTCGAATATATACCTGATATGATGCCGACCAAAAGCGTGAATGAAAAATCCCTAAGCACCTCTCCGCCAAAAAGAAAAATGGATACGACCGCGAGAAGCGTTGTCAGGGTAGTCAATACAGTCCTTGAAAGCGTCTGGTTCACGCTCATGTTTATTATCTCCTTTATGCTGGCCTTGCGATAAAGCTTGAGATTTTCCCTTATCCTGGAATATATAACAATAGTATCGTTAATAGAATAACCTGCTATTGTCAGAAGCGCGGCAACTATTGTAATATTGAGCTCTCTGCCTGTTGCAGCAAGAAAACCTATTGCAACTAATACGTCATGAAAGAGCGCTATTACACCAGCAACAGCAAATCCAACATTTTTAAACCTGAATCCTACATAGATCAATATGCCTATAAGGCTCCACAGCACTGCAAGACTTGCGCTTTTCCTCAAATGCCTTCCTATGGAAGGCCCGACCTTTTCCACGCGCATGAGCTCTGCTGGATTAGCGCTGAAACTTTGCCTGAACTCCTTTGTTATCTCAGACGCAGCATCCCCTGAAGTCTTTATCAATACCTGATTCTTTTCTCCCATGCTCTGGATCGTGGCATCTTTTATTCCAATATTTGTAAGAGAGCGCCTGATGTCTTCTGTTTCAACAGGCGAGGCAAATCTATATTCCTGCATCTGGCCGCCAGTAAAATCAATGCCATACGCCCTTTCGCCCTTTGCAAAGAAAATAACCATCCCGCCGAGCAGAATAATCGTAGACGCCACATATGCGATCCATCTCTTGCTTATAAAGTCGATCTTGGTATTCTTGAAGAATTGCAGCATGGGCAGTTTTGTAAATTTTTTATTAGCAGTAACCAGGTCAAATATGATCCGTGTCACAAAGATCGCGGTAAACAT